>CAYMIF010000016.1:0-24628 GCA_964390375.1 uncultured Methanosarcinales archaeon | reverse complement strand
TCCACAGATAATCCATGCCGCAGGTACGAGTCTGGGTGCCGCAGTTGCCGCATGATCTTTCATCGGTCTCGCCAGGCATGCAGACTCCTTCTCCATAGCACTCGGACCAGTCGGTCCAGGTGCATTCATCAGTACAGGTGCGGGTCTTCTGCCAGTCATAAGGGCAGTCATCTCGTGTGGTCTCTGATGCGCCAGGTGCACAGACACCCTCGCCACAGCATGAGCCCCATGGGCCCCAAAGATGGTCTGATCCACAGGTGCGTGTCCTGTAGCCGCAGTTGCCGCATGGCTCTTCTTGGACCTCTCCTGGAACACACTCATAGTGAGGTTTCTCTTCTAGATATCTCCACATAGTATAGTCCATCGAGAGATAAAGATCTCCTGATTGGGTCACATAATCAGGATGGGAAATCCTCCAGTCATATTCGCCTTCCAGGAATCCTCCTAAAACGGCCTTTCCCTGCCTGTCAGTTGTGCTGTTTGAATCTCCGAACTCCACCAAGGCGCCCTTGATAGGGTTATCTTCACTATCACGTACATAGAAAGTGACAGAGTAACGAGGATTCGCAAGAACAGTCAATGATTCTGTGGCAAGGTCATCATAGTTATTCAAGCCGTCACAGAGCGCAGAGTCTGCTATTCCATCAACAACAATAGTATATATGCCTTCTTCAGGTGGTGTAAAATTAAATGAATAGTATTCAGGGACTGTCGGGTCCTGATTTGGTACAAGCCAATAGTAATCCTCATAGACAGTCGACCCGTTCTCATCCAGAACTGTGTAAGCAGCATCTGTCCAGACTGGTGTCAGGCCGTGAGCTGAGTCTGCATGATTGCTTAACTTGGAGAAATATACAGTCACTTCATCCCCTTCATAAGGGAATATAGGCTCAGCATAGAGATTATTTATTATCGTATAGCATTCATTGGCCGGTCTTGCCTCAAGGACATCAAAATATTTTGAAACCCTCTCCTTGATGCTGTTTTCACACTGGCAGTCTGTGACATCAGTCACGATCTCAGCCACATAGTCGCCTTTTGAATCAGGTATCCATTCGAAGTGGATATCCTCAAAAGTGTCCATGTAAAGATTCAATGTCCTGGTCTCTGTATAGATTGGGTTTAACAGATCAGAATCTTCATAGATATTAAGAGTTATGGATGCTTCAGCAGAATAGTATTCTTCCTTGAAATCCTCAGGTATGAAATACGGAGGTGTCTCAACATCATGAAAAGCGCTGAAAGTAGTCGCGTCAAGATTGGTCTTGACATCCACTGCAACAGGCTCGTAAGCATAATTGTCATTAGTCACAGAGAAATCATCTATAGGGGAGTGGCAGTCAGATATCTTGTCTATCTGATAGAGATATTCATAATACTGACCAGAACCATAGTCTCCTAGAACAACATAGGCATGGGGCTCATAACAGCTCTTGTATATGTATTTTGCATAGTTTGTCGGGACAGAACTGCCTGGATATTCTGCATTCAGGTAATTGCTGCCTTGTGAATTATCATCAAACCAGGGCCCCTCGACCTCTGTGCAGTCCTCATCATGGCAAGTGTAGATGAGCATCTGGACATCTTCCAGAGGCTCGCCAGTATCTGAGTCCTGGAATATGTTCTTTTCAATGTTTCCTGCTGATACGAAGACTGCGCAAATCAACAGCATTATAGCTATAGTTATCTTTCTTGAATATCTCATTTAAACTTCCCTCCAAAAACCTGAGATCTTTTGCATGCACTCCCTTTTTTAGAACGGATTGAATCCAGCCTTTGCTGCGGATTTCACATCAGGGCCCCCGCCCTGACCAATCCTTCCGCCAGTAGGAGAATCATGATAGATGTGCTCTGTGTCTGCATGATGGGCACAATGGTATATCAGGGTGGTCTTCAATGCCTCAAGACCGAAGTTCGCCCAGAATAGCGCCCTCTTGTGAGGCTGACCTATCGTCACAGTATCATGCGAGACATACACGTCGTTTACTGATCCTGTGTAGTCTATCTGTGCCATTCCTACCGGCCTTCCGAACTCATTTGTCACCGGCTGGATCAGCCTCGTGTTGGTGAAATCAGGATTATATATCATATTCTCTGGGTTTGGCACTCCAAGCGGTACCGGGTTTCCATCAGGATCCTGAGCTCCAGCTCTTGAACTTACCTCGAACTCAGCACCAAACCTGTACATATCAATATATTCTGGTATCAATCTCTGTGCAACCAGATAAAAACCAGTCTCTAATCTTGAACAGCCGCTTTCTCCGTTCTTCTGGACTGCCACGAAATAGAACGGGTCAGAGAACTTTGGCTCCTGCTCGACCAACTGGTCCATGATTGAATTAGGAAGATAAAGATTCTTTATGGACATGCCTCCACCGTTGAAATCCAGTATCGGAACTGTCCTTCCATCAGCATGCCTGAATTCATCAAGCCTGTAATGAAAAGCAGTCTGTTTCTTATCACGGGCATGGACAGCCAGCTGATACATGACCTCTTCGTTACCCATCAACTCATCAAGACTCTTGGTCATTGAATTGTCGAGTATTGCCTTCTGGATACCAGAGCCTCTGGCAAGCATGCGATAGTTGCCTTGGCGCATGAAATCAAATAGGACAATGTTTCCGTACATGGACCTGTCCTCGAACCGATGGGCCTGCACCCATTGGTTATCGTCTCTTGAGGTATTGAGAGTGACCATGTCCATTATGTCAACCAGGTTTCCCACAAGATGAAGTTTTTGCGGCAGTATGCCTGCAGTATAATTATCAACATGGGCCTGGACATCGTTTCCTGTAGGGGAAGTTTCGCCTACAACACCATCTATAGAATCAATACCTCCGGACGAAATCATGTGATCGGCAAAATTTGGGTCTCCGACTGACCTGTAGAAATTCGTCATCAGAGCCTCGAACTGATCAGGCGGGACAGGCGTCACCTGTGTTGCGCCAGTACCTTTCTCGAACCTTCTTGTATGCCTTGCACCAAATATCGGCCGGCCGTCCTCAAGCTGCTTGTAGGTCTTGCCACAACCAGCAAGAACCAATGCCAGCGTAGTTGTGAGCACAGGCAATGTGTATGTTCTGCCAATCTTTCTTATATCTTCCATGTCCATGATTTCCACCAATATGAATCTTAAAGATAAAATAAGGAAAAAAGCAATTAGTTAGTATTCGGGTCCGGCTGAATCAACTCGAGCTTTTCGCCGATATCACCTGATCCGAAATATACTTCTCTTGGAGACTGAACTTTCGGCACAGTCTTTTCAGCAGTGACTATCTCAGCCATTCTTGTCACATAGAATCCCTTATTCGGATCATTCTGATCTCTTAATGTAAATTCATTTCCGATGCCAGAGTTCACCAAGGTGTCCTGGAGCATGTAGTTTAGCTCAACCGGATCCTGCAGCCCAAGTATATCACAGGCCTTCTGCCTGTCTGGATTTCCAAAACTGACAAGCTCTGAGATATCTTCAGTATTTAGTACACGATAATATTCATTACCATCTCTTCCTGTGACTCGCTCTGCTATTCTGTCAGCTCCGTATCTCTCAGAACAATACATTTCCAGAACTGGATTAGGATTTGACGGGTCCATCCTGATGTACCAAGCTGTTATATCCGGAATATGGTCTGCATTCTTATCAAGAAAAGCACCGAGATTATCTTTATATTGAATATTTGCCTGGGCAGCTGCTGCGTTCGGATCTGCCTGAACCTGGGCTGCTTCTGCATTCGGATCAGCTGCCGGAGCCTGAGCCTGATTAGCAATAAGACCATAATATCCAGCAAATGCTCCGCCTGCGATTATTATGCCCCCCACAACCTTTGCCGGCATGGGTATTGAACCTTCCTTTGCTCCTCTTGGAGCAGATTGATCTTGCTGATTATCTGAGTCTGCCATTGTAAGGCCTGGAACGAGCATCTAGTATATAAAGATTGTCATTTGGGTATCACTGTAGGGTTGTAACATAAACATAATATATATGCCTGATATCTTTTTTTCCATGATAACAATAGTCGGTGCAGGACCAAGCGGATGCTACCTTGGTTGGAAGCTGTCTTCTGCAGGACATGATGTGGAGATAATAGACAGGAAAAGAATCGTAGGGGATCCTGTGCAGTGCAGCGGGGTGCTGACCAAGGACATAACAGATCATATAAGGATGAGCAAAAGGTTTGTCCTCAACAGGATAAAATATGCTGACATAATCTATGAGCATGGAAACGATAGGCTGAGGATCCCGACAAACGACTATGTCGTGGACAGGATGGTGTTTGACCAGGAGATCGCAAAGAAAGCTGAGAAGAGCGGTGCCAGGATCAGACTGGGATGCTCATATGTGAAAGGAAATGAGAAGAACTTTCTTGTCCGGGAGAAGGACAGATTGCATGAGAAGAAAAGCTCCGCACTTATCGGCGCTGACGGACCCATGTCGAGCGTGCAGAGGCAGAACCTGCCTGGACAGAAAAGGGATCATTTCTATGCAAAACAGCTGAGGATAGAAGGCAGCTTCGAAAAGGAAGCATACCAGGTACATCTCGGTACGATGGCGCCTGGTTTCTTCGGGTGGGTCATACCAGAATCCGAGACAATCGCCCGCGTGGGCCTCGGTGTCGCATTCGGGAACCCAAACGAATACCTTGACAGCTTTGTTGGGAAACTCGGTCTGTCTGAAAACATAGTCATCGGAACACAGGCAGGGATAATACCCATGTTCGACAGAAAGATAACGTCACAGAAAGGGAATACTTATCTTCTGGGGGATGCATGCGGACAGGTGAAAGCAACAACAGGCGGCGGGATAATCCCTTCGTTTCGTGCTGCGGATATCCTAGCTAAATGCCTGGAGAACAAAAAAAATTATGATTCTGCATGGAAGAAAACCCTCGGACGTGAGCTGGGAGTTCACCTTAGGATAAGAAAAGTGCTTGACCGCATGAGCAAAGACGATTTCTCCAGGCTTTTTCTGGCGCTTGGTTCAAAAGAATCCGGAAAGGTCTTCTCAAATACATCCAGAGACAGGATAGTGACGCTGATGCTTCGAATACTTCTCAAGAATCCCGGACTTGTCAGAATGGTGAAGCATCTCTTCTGAATACCATCAGGACCAAATAAGAATCCCTGCATGCATAAATCCAACAGTTACATTTATATATCATTCGGATTTTTTATCAACAAAAGTGTGTGCGAGGGTGCCATATAATGACGAAAAAAAAGAAAGAACAGGAAAAGAATGAAGAGAGTGAGGAAATCTCGTTCGATCTGCAAAAAATTACCGGATTCTTCAGAAGATTCTCAAAGAAAAGCGACAGAAATAAAGGCGATTCTACAGAACCTGAAGAAAGGGACATCAGGTTCTTTGCGATCAGGGCTATCCCAATAGTACTTCTAATAATACTCATAGTGCTTTCCATCAATATCAGGACAATCCCCTCAAGGATAGAGATTACAGAGGATTGGGCACAAAGCACGGTCTACAACAGCATAAAGAGCGACATAGCAAGGCAGGTAGACCTTGAATATCCAAAGATGAGCGAAGACCGGAAAAATGAACTCATCAACCATAGATTCTCTGAGACCATACAAAATGACATGATAACCCAAGGAAACCAGCAATTCAGGATAAGCGATTATATCCAACAACTTTCAGAACAATTCAAAGCAAAATTCCAAGAAGATGAATCAGGACATGTTTATCTGAATGACCTTGATACATACTATTATTTCAGGCTTGGCAGGAATCTTGTCGAAAATGGATACCAATGGGACCTGAAGGATGAAAACGGAAGATACCACGACACAAAGATCTATGCTGGCCTTCCGCTTGGAAGAGGCCAAAGCAAGGCTGTGCAAAACTTTCATGTATGGGCAATAGCTGCACTTCATAAGACATGGAGAGTGTTTGATCCTGATGTATCATTGCTTGAGACAACATTCTATATCTCAGTCTTATTCGCAACACTCGCAATAATCCCTGCCTTCTTCATCGCAAGGCGATTTGCAGGAGATATCGGCGGATTCGCTGCTGGCCTGATTGTTGCGCTGCACCCTTCAATATTAGCACGTACTGTCGGGGGTGTAGCTGATACTGATGCCTACAATATTTTCTTTCCGCTTCTGAGCGTCTGGCTCATAATAGAAGCGTTCTATGCGAGAAAGTTCCTTGTAAAAACCATACTCACTGTGACATCTGCATTATCAATAGGACTATATGCCTATTCATGGCACGGATGGACATCCACATTCCTTTTCATACTGGTGAGCATGATAGGCTATCTCGGATATCAATTTGTCGTGCATTTCAAAGAGATAAAAAAGAATCCAAAGTGGATACTGATAAAAAAAGACATAAGAGAAACGATCTATCTTACTGGAATCTTCTTTGTCTCGTCAGGCATATTCGTATCATTTTTCAGGAATTTCCAGAGCTTTGCCAACATAATAATAAATATGAAGGAGTTCACTGAATTCAAGCTTGTCGGAGTAACAAAGATCTGGCCTAATGTCTATACAACAGTGGCTGAACTCAATCCTGCAAATGTCTCAAGCGTAATCTCTCAGATCTCCTATTCCAGCAAGCTTTTCTTACTGCTGGGCCTTATGGGGCTGGTATTCACATTGATCGCTGGAGTAAAAGACAAGGAGAAATATTCTAAAGAGATAGGTGTCATAATCGGCGCCTCTGCTGTGTGGTATCTGCTTATCATACTTATCATAGGCAAAACAATCACATCACATGTCACTTATGCAGCAATCGTAGCTCTGCCCTTGTTCGTGACCACAATATATTTCATGTACGTGAAAAGAGAAGTGGATGTCAGGCCTGCGATAATCATAGGTGCATGGTTCTGCGCCACACTGTATTCAACCTCAAACGGTGTCAGGTTCATACTTCTGATGGCACCTGCGTTCGCACTGCTCATAGGAATCGCTGCCGGAATGATCTACCAGATGGCATCAAAGTGGTTCAGCGAGACACTATCTATCAACAAGTATGTTGTCAGAGGAGTATTCATAGCATTGCTACTTGTACTTGTATTCTATCCAACAAATATAATCCATGCAGGCGAAAGGCTGGCATACCAACAGGTCCCTATGATGAATGACGACTGGTATTTCACACTCACCAAAATCAGAGATGAAACACCGGAAGACTCGATAATCAACTCCTGGTGGGATTTTGGGCACTGGTTTGCAGCTATCGGTGAAAGAGCAGTCACTCTTGACGGCGGCAGACAAAACCATCCTGCAGCACACTGGCTCGGAAAACTGATGGTCACAAAATCTGAAAAAGAATCCGCAGGTATACTCAGATACCTTGATTGCGGCTCAAATTCTGGGTTCGACCTGGTCAATGAACAGATAGGAGATGAATACAAATCCATCCAGATCGTGCAAGAGATTATCATGAAAGACAGGGAAGGCGCCAAAGAATACTTGCTTGAGCAGGGAATCGAAGAAGATGCAGTGTCTGACATACTGGAAAGGACTCACTGCGACCCGCCAGAGAACTATTTTATCACATCCGAAGACATGGTGGCAAAATCAGGGGTCTGGGCGCATTTCGGCACCTGGAACTTCACTAAAGCCACAATGTTCAATAAGGTCTATGATAAAGACAGAGAAGAAGGCGAGAAGATATTAAAGGATTATTTCGGACTCAGCGCAGAACATGCAAAAAGAATGTATAATGAGGTCAAGAACGCAAATGCTGACCAGTGGATCTCAGCATGGCCAAGCTATGCATCAAGCTTCGCTGCCTGCCAAGAACAAAATGAAGGCCTTTTTGTCTGTGGGTCAGGCATAGTTTATAATCCAGAAGCAGAAGAAGCATACTTCCCGACACAGAATGGAGAGATGAGACCAAAGTCCTTTTCTTTTATTGATAAGGAAGGCAAATTCAGGATGAAATATTACGATAATCCAGAGGAGTACCTGGTCGCAAACAATGGAAGACCATTATCTGCTGCATTCGTACCATCTGGAGACACATACAAAAGCATCCTTATGGATTATGAGCTTGACGGCAGCATGTTCACAAGGCTGTTCTTCTTCCAGGGACACGGGTTGGAATATTTCGATAAGTTCTATCATGTTCGAGACGTTACAGGAGCAAATATCTGGACGTGGAAAGTTGACTGGGAAGGCAAGGATGCAAATGAGGTCTTTGGACCTGAAGAAAGCGAGACTGAAGAAGAAACCACTGTAAACGACACCATTATGCTAACCGACAGCAATGACAGCAATGAAGTCGAGCAGGAAGATCCTACTGGATCAGATGAGACGCAAGATTACACAGATAGATCTGATGAAGACGCCATAGTGAACATGACAGATAATCAGCCAGAAAAAGAAATGGTACTTGTCAAGCACATACTGGTCTCTACTGAAGAGAGGAGCGGAAAGGAAGCAAAGAAACTGGCAGAAGGAATAATCGAGAATATCACAGAAAGCAACTTCGATGAGATGGCAGAACAATTCTCTGAATGCAGCGACAGTCGTGAGGACTGGATGCCATGCGAGATATCAGGTATGATCGGCAGGGACTGGTCTCCTGAAGAGTTTGCAAATGCGGCATTCGAACTTAAACCTGGTGAAGTCTCAGAGCCTGTCCTGACCAAGTACGGATACGAGATAATCAAGCTGATAGACGTGAAGTACAAATAAAAAAAGGGGATATCTAATAGGTGTTTTGAGTAAATGAACCTAAGCTTTATCATACCTGTATTAAATGAAGAACTGAATATAGAAGAGCTCTACAGAAGAATAAAAGCGATACTAAAACAGCAAAGATTCAAAAGACACGAGCTTATATTCATAGATGATGGAAGTACAGATTCGACATTTGACAGACTGAAAATACTAAACAAAAACGACAAAAATGTCAGGATAATCCGATTCCAGAGAAACTTCGGAAAAGCAGCTGCCCTAAATGCAGGTTTTGAGGCGGCAGAGGGAGATATTGTCTTCACCATGGACGGAGACCTGCAGGACAACCCAGTAGAGATCCCAAGATTCATAAAAAAGATCAACAAGGGATATGACCTTGTGTCAGGCTGGAAATACAGAAGACACGACCCAATATCTAAAAGACTGCCTTCAAAGTTCTTCAACTGGCTTACCAATTTCATCACAGGAGTGGGTATACATGACTCCAACTGCGGATTCAAGGCATACAGAAAGAAAGTAGTAAAGAATATCAGGATATATGGTGAACTGCACAGGAACATACCTGCTCTTGCTAAATGGAAAGGTTACAGGGTAGGAGAAATCAAGGTCAGGCATCTTCCCAGAAAACACGGCAAATCCAAGTATGGGGTAGAAAGGCTCATCAAGGGATCCATCGATCTCATCACTGTCAAATTCCTGATGTCCTTTCTTCGACGTCCGATGCATTTCTTCGGGACGCTAGGCCTAGTCTTTCTGTTCTTTGGATTCATCATGGGAATCTACCTTACGTTCATAAAATTCATATACAATGCCAGCATCGGACAAAGACCAGCACTGTTCTTATCCGTCCTGTTTATCGTGTTCGGAACACAGCTTATGTCAACCGGCCTTCTGGGCGAGATATTCAACTCGATGAACAAGAGCAAGGAATACATAGTCAAAGAGAGAATTGGATTCAGGTGATCAAGATAAACATACTAGTACTTAACCCACCATCAGAAAAAACGAAAAACATAGTCCGCGACCTGATATATGGCTGCTGGTGCAAAGGAAAAAGGATAGGCGGTATGAAATCACCTCCGCTGGGACTTCTTTCGGTCGCTACAATCCTTAAGCAGAACGGACAGAAAGTTAAGCTGATAGACGGATATGCTGAAGACTACTCATTCAAGAAGCTTGTTCCTATATTAAAACAGACTGACGCCATCATTCTCTCAACTTCCACCATGTCTTTTCATGAGGACGTGGATTTCCTCGGGCGATGCAAGAAAGTGAGAGATGACATGAAGACAATAATTTTTGGATCACATCCAACTTTTATGGCAAAGGACTGTTTCGAGCCGTCTGTTGACTTCATCATCCAAAGAGAGCCGGAATTCATCGTCAGAGACCTTATCTCTGCGCTTGAAGAAGGAGGAGATAAGTATAAGAAAGTTAAGGGCATAGGTTTTTTGGAGAACGGCAAGATCAGGATAAACGAACCATATCCACTTCAGAACCTGGATCTCCTGCCAATACCAGAAAGAAGCCTGCTTCCGAAGGACGTGGATTATTTCAACCCGATAGTAAAGAAAGTACCTTATACCACTATGATCACCAGCAGAGGATGTCCAGGCCTGTGCACATTCTGTACTGTCCCTAACTTCTACGGGAACAAGACCAGAATGAGATCAGAAGAGCTGGTCCTACAGGAACTTGAGGAGATAAAAAAACAAGGGTATAAAGAGGTCTGGATAAGGGATGAGACATTCACGTTCTATCGAGACAGAAACATCCGTATCTGCAAGGAGATGATCAGGAGAAAACTGAATCTTAGCTGGCTTTGCAACGCACGAGTAGGCACTGTGGATCGGGAAACCATGAAAATCATGAAAAAAGCAGGATGCCATATGATAAAATTCGGAGTGGAATCAGGCAATCAACAGATACTCAATAACGTAAAGAAAGGAATTACAACCAAGAACACGATAAAGACATACAGATGGGCTCATGAAGTAGGTATGGACACACATGCACACATGATGCTGGGTATGCCCGGAGAGACAAAAGAAACAATAGAGAAAACCATTAACTTTGCGCTGAAGATAGACCCAACAACAGTAAGTTTCGGGATATGCACACCATATGCAGGCACTCCTCTTTACTACGAGGTCCTGGAAAAGAACAAGGAAATACGCGACGGATCTGCGCTGAATCTCCGGGACCTGCACGAGACCAGCTTTTACAATAAATATTTCACGAACCTGACAGACAAAGAACTTGAAAGATATGTCAAGAAAGCCTATCGAAAATTCTACCTGCGTCCATCATACCTTTTCAGATCCCTTATGCGTATCAAGGACCTTGATGAACTGAGAAGATTAATGCTTGCAGGAAGCAATGTTTTTTCATTCAGTCTCGAGAAGAAATAGAAAATGAGATCAATATTCTTGGAGCATGCATTAAGGAATGTTCCGAGGCTGCTCAGCCTCATGGACAGGAACCCGGCATCAAAGACATACGGCTGCTTTGATCGGACATTCTGGCATTACAAGAAGTCAGACATGCCCATATCAAGCCTTCAATCCGGGGTCTACAGCATGGCACTCTTGTACAGTTACAAGCTTTCCAATAATCCTTATCATGAAAACAAAAGAGTACTAAGCTGGATCCTTGCAGGAATCAATTATTGGTGCAGGCTCTGCAACAAGAACGGCAGCTTTAATGATTACTATCCGAATGAGCAGTCATATATCGCAACATCTCTTGGACTGCTCCCAATTGCCAGGACGCTCATTCTGATGAAAGACAATATTCCAAAGAAAAATCTGGCCTTTGCCAAGAAGACCATGGAAAAAGCATGTGAATTTCTCAGCAGCCATTCTGAGAAGAAGGTCATGAACCAGGAAGCAGCAAGCGCCTGTGCGATATTCTTCGCAAATAAGTTGCTGAAAAAAAAAAGATATCAAAAAGCTTACATCTCAAAAATCAAACAGATACTTTCAAGACAGAACAAGGAAGGATGGTTCCCGGAATACGAAGGTTTCGACATTGGCTATCTGAGCTTCCATATCGACTTCTTCAGTCTCCTATATGATGAGACAAAAGACAAAAGGCTTCTTTTCGCACTTTTTAGAGCAATAGATTTCATCAGCTATTTCTTCCATCCGGATGGAACCTGCGGCGGAGAATACAGCGCCAGAAGCACTGAATATATCATCCCAAGCGGTTTTCTTAGAATAAGCAGCAAGGCCAGGCTGGCAGAAAGGATATATGACTTTATCGAGCAGTCGCTAATAGAGGACAAGGGCTTTTCGATTGATGTACTGGACTTTCGATATCTTCCGATATACATGCACCAGTATGTTGAATCAGCAATAATGGAAGAACGACATGATAAAATAATAAATGAAAAGACAAGGCTGCCGAAGCTTCCTTTCGAAAAAGGGGATTTTGAGAAGGAATTCCCTTATGCAGGAGCGTTCGTCAAGAAATACAGGGACCATTACATCATAATCGGAACAAAGAAAGGGGGTGTCATCAAGGTATATTCTATCGGAAAAAGAAACCTTGCATATTCTGATTGCGGTTATGTGTTTCCGAATCCAAAGAATTACCTTACCACTACATATTATGACCGAGACAGGAGAGTGAACATATTCCTCCTGAAAAAAGACACAGAAGGAATAAGGAAGATAGAGATATTCGGCAGGCTCTATCTTGTATCTGAAATAAAACCAGACCCCTTCAAGCATATAGTTCTTCGGATTATCAACTCTCTGCCGTTTTTATCCAGACATCTTCGCGAGATAATAAAGCATAGGATGATCACAAAGAAGAATATCATACCAAGAAGATTCTATAGGAGAATAGAATTCTATCCAAAAAATATAAAGGTCTGTGACTCTCTGAGCATAAGGAGAAAGGGGATGAGAGTTGCAAAATTCTCATTCAGATACACACCCTCTGCGAAATATTTCAATGAGAACGAACTTCTGATGCAGGACCATGAAAAAGCCATGCCCGGGAAAAATGTTAAAACAATCGAGCTGAGAGAATGGAGCTAGACAAAGCAATAAGAGAAAGGAGAAGCGTGCGAGTATTTTCAGACAGGCATGTAGAGCAAAAAAAAATAGAGAGGATGATAGATTCTGCCAGATGGGCGCCTTCTGCATGCAATCAACAGTTATGGAACTTCATCGTAATCAGAGATGACAGGATAAAAAAAAGGCTAGCTGAAGAGGCTGCCTGCAACACACTTGTTGTGAGGGCGCCTGTGGTCATCGCAGTCACTTATGTAAAAGAGAATCTTAAGGACTATTATATCTCACAGAGCGCCTCTGCAGCTGTGCAGAACATGCTTTTATCCGCCCATTCACTTGGAATTGGGACATGCTGGCTCTGCGGAATCGGCTCAGAAAAGCAAATCAAAAAAATCCTTCGGATACCCAAAGACCAATTCGTAGTATGCATAGTCATAGCAGGCTATCCGAAACATAAATCAGTCTTCGTGCCTAAAAGAAAACCGATATCTGAAATCATGCACAATAACAGATATCATGTAAAAACAGAAAGATACCTGACATCACACGATCCTGAAAAGTGGAACTATCACCAGATAAAAAAGTACTGCGATATCACGAGCGTCAAGACAGAACCGGGCTCTGCTATGGATGTTGCAAATCCAATGGAAAAAAAGCTTGTCCAAAGCCTGCTTTCGAAACATTCAGGCAAGATTATCCTGGATTTTTTCTCTTATGACGGATCTTTTCTTAACTGCTTTTCAAGTAACCAGATACATAGTGTGGAGCTGTCAGACAATACGGCGAAATACTCTGAAAAAGCCACAAAGAAAAAGGTTAAAACAGTAATCTTCGACGACATCCAAGATCTAGGGCAAAGGTTCGATCTTTGCAGCATCCTGTTTAAACTAGAGCGTTTTCCAAGATCAACCAAGAGAAAAATCTTAAGAGAATGCAACAAAACGCTGGCTGATGACGGAGAGGCATTAATCGCATTCCGAAACAGACCATCGCTTTATTCCCTTGCATACCTAAAGCTAAAGCTTTTTCTTGGAGATGACATCAAGAAGACCGCACTCTATTCTTTCTTCGGGCCATACAAGCCAATGACCAACAAGGAAGCGATAAAACTCCTGAAACAGGAGGGTCTCAGAGTGGTATCTGTGAAAAAATATTTCCTGATTCCACCTGTGATAGAGGACATATTTCAGCTTTTAATCCAGTTCTTCAAAAGCGAAAAGACAAATTTCGTCCACAGGATGTGGCACAACAACATAATTTCCAGAACAATCCGAAAGATACTAAAATGGCAGGGGATATCTCCCAGCATATTCGGCTCATGCACAGTCATAGTAGCCAAAAAAAGAAAAAGGAGAAGCAGCAGGAAATGAGATGGAACATTGTAATAAAGATCTTCGGATTTATCATATTCATAGGAGTTATATTAAACATCAATGTCAGCGAGGTCGTATCAAGACTTTCAAAAGCAAACCCTATCGCTATCATTCTTGCTTTTGTGGTCTTTCTACCTCTGGTTTCAGTCAAGACATTCAGACTGATGGAGATACTTAGAATAAACGGCGATAAACTCGGCTTCAGAAAGGCCCTGGGCATATACTGGATTGGGGTTTTCTATGGAACAATCACACCAGGAAGACTGGGTGAACTTGTCAAGATCATGTATCTGAAGAAGAACAAAACAGGAGGATTCAATGCTTTCTTCTCCACAATATTCGACAGAGTATTTGATCTCGGCATCATAGCTGCTCTGGGCTATATATTCATGCTCATATTCTTCTCTGAGTTCTCAGACTATGTTATGCTGTTCTCTGTTATTGTCCTTGCATCTGTGATATTCTTGAGCATCGCCTGGCTTCTTCGCAGGAGAATCTGGAACCTAGGCTACAGGTTCTATTTCTCAAAGAAAACAGATACGCCTAAAAGAGAGCTGGACCAAAAAGTAAAAGAATTCACCTCAAGATACAATTGGACTAGACTGTTCTATCTGATATTCATAACCATCATAGCATATGGGTTCCATTTCCTGATGGCGTATTTCCTTGCAATCAGCCTGGGCATACCTCTGGGATATTTCAAGATTGTGGCATTCATGTCAATCACTGTGCTGATCACACTTATACCTATCAGCTTCAACGGTATTGGCACAAGAGAAGCAACATTGATATTCCTTTTCGGCCTTGTGGGACTCTCATCTGAACTTGCAGTTTCATTCTCACTGCTTATTTTCATCTCATATCTAATCGTCGCGATTCCAGGACTGCTGGCTCTCCTGCTGCAAAAGAACAAACCCAATAAGCTTACTTAATCCTGACGAGGCTTCATCCTGACGAGAAAGTTATTTAAATAAATCACATCTATCTAAGTGAAGAGTGAAAAGAACAAAGAAGAATATGGAAAAACAATACAAGCCCAGCAAAAGGTATGTTCTTGTCGTAGGTCACAGAGGAGACATGAAGAATTCTCTTGAAAATACAAGAGATAGCATACTCGCAGGCATACGATCCGGGGCTGACTGCATCGAAGTGGACGCACAGCTCAGTCTGGACCACGAGCTGTTCATAATGCATGATGATAGCGTGGACAGGACTACAAAAGGATCAGGGATAGTTGCACAAAAGACCGCAGAAGAGCTTGATTCATTGAGGATGAGAAACGGTGAGCTTGGCGTTCCCAGGCTTTCTGAAGCAATAGATATGGTCATAGTTTTGCACAAGAGACGCCTGGTAATCGACATCAAGCTTGAACAGGATCTGAAAAGACAGGAAATGGTCATCAGTAAAATCGACCAGCTGATCTCTGAAAAAGGTGTGAAAGACCGAGTTATAATATCCTCATTTGAGATAGAATACCTTGAGCAGTTCTCAAAAAAAGGGATGATATGCTTTGCAACATTTCTTGATACACAATATCATAAGAAAAGGTCCTTTATTGAACTGATCAGCCTTCTTTTTTCAGATAAAATAATAAAGCAATACATAAAGAAAGCAAAATCATATGGAGCGACAAGCCTTAGCCTGCCTGTCACGCTCATAAATAAACGCAGAATAGACCTGATTCATGCGGCCGGCATCAAAACATATTCATATTATAATCCTGTGTTTTATTTTCTTCATTTCTTCAGGTACAGGAAAAATGACTACAAGCTCATCATGAAAGATATGGACGGCATAATCAGCAATGCACCAAACAGCACCTTAAAAGCTAGAAAAGATATTCTTGGGAGATGAAGGCGTAATAATTCATCCGACAGTCACTAATGTGATCTTTCTGGCAGTAGTTGCGTATTCCTTTGTACTCTGTGTCTGCTGATTGTTCGCAAGGAATATCTGAAGCTCCTGGTTTAGGTCCTGAGTCATGAATCCGTTTCCCTTCTCAAGGACTATATAAATAGGCATAGGATTGGCTGATTCAGATATTCTCTGCAAGCCTATCTGCCTTATCTCATAGTTATTTAATATGTAATTCCAGACATCCTGGTAGTTCTCCTGTGAGAAAAATTTCTGTCCTCCGTTGGGAAAATGGATAAACACCCACCTGTAGTTGAGCTTATCTTCCATCTCTTTCATGAGATCCAGGTCAGGCTTCAGAGCCCTGCCCTGCCTGGCAGCATACCAGAAGAATCCAGTATCCTGGTTGCCGGTGCCAAATACCCTTTCACCTTTTTCGGAGTTTGCGTTCACAAACTCACCTGCTGTATCAAGACCATACATCTGGAAGTCAAACTGCCGGAGAGTCGACTCCTTTATCGGACTGTACAAGAAAAGGAAGAAGAATATTATTATAAGTACGTATACCAGGGAATATTTCATCCATCTCTGCTTTAGCTGAGGAAGGAAGGAAGAGCCGATGTTGATTATCGTCGTCGTGATTATTACCAAAGCGAATGATACCATTATCGCCCATATAGGAACAAAGGGAATCTGATAATAATTATGCCCCTGCATCATCCAGCCAACGAAGAAGGCGTATGGAATGAATGATAGGAACCAGGCTGCAAGAAAACGACCCCTTTTCTTTTGCAGGAAGAAAAGCGTTATCACAAATCCGATAATACCCAGGAAAAGCCCGAGTTTCGTGAAATTCTCAGAGTAAGCATAGAGATAGATCTTGCCCCAAAAGTCTCCTGAAAAGAAGCGGGAGATAAATTCACTGTTGATCTTGGAGAAGACAGATGAAGAATAGGCGTTGCCAGACATAAGATTCCATATAATGAACACAACAGGCAGAAACAGAGCTGTCAGATACTGAGGAAGAAATTTCATGAAATTCTTCTTATTGAATACTCTCCTGTAAGGAAATATGACCGCGATCGGCAACAGGAAGACCAGGAAGACCATCTTGGTCAGCGCAGCCAGGGTGATGAATATTATGAAAGTTATGAAATAGGAACGTTTGGGCTCCTTATCCCAAAGCAGGAAGAAGTAGACAGCTATTAGGGAGAATGCCAGGGCGGGGACATCAAAAAATACGGTCCGGCCAAAGAATATGAAAAGAGGAGATACTGCCATGAAGAAAGCAGATAAAAGCGCTATGCCATCTTTCTTGAACAAGTGCCTGGTTATCAAATAAGTCATGACAATGCTTGTTAGAGCGAAAATGATTGTTATCAGCCTTGCTGCTGCTACACTGTAGCCTGTGAACTGCCAGACAATCAATATAATCCAGGTAAAAAGAGGAAAATTATCAGAATGCTCACCTTCCGGATTGTTAAGGCTTGACTGGTAATCGTAACGGTTCTGAAGAAGGTCGCCTTCCTGGTCGAAATTCCTGACCTCCATCAGTGTGTGGGCCTCCTTCATGTTGTGATATCCGATAACAGGATAATCCAAGTGATAGCTTCTGAGTATCAGCGCCAGGACCAGAATCAGAGCAAGCACAATAATACTCCAATGCCTCTTTGCAAGAGCCATGAAATCGATGTTGTTTAGGTCGAAACCAGAATCATCGCTGTCTTTATCCTGATGGCTTTTCTTGTGCGCAGTCCTTCTTTTTCTCATCTGATAACAGTATAAACAAGAGTTATTTAAATTTTATGTATCGACCATATTAATCATCAGATGATAATATGTAATAAAGAGAAATAGTCGTTACTCCAAAATGATAATATTTTTAAAAGACAAATGAAACCTGAGCTTATATCTTAAATTCTTCAGATAAGAAGCGCTCGTCTGAAATCCAAGAAACATTGAAAAAATGATTGTACAGGTACAGGAAAGATATGCAGGATATTGCCAGGGAGTGGCAAACGCAATCAGGGTTGCAGAAGATACTGTCAATGAGAGGAATGAACAAAGACCTACAAAGACAGTGTGGCTCAGCGGACAGCTGGTGCATAACCGTGTTGTGAATGATCGATTTCTATCCATGAATGGTGTTGCTTATTATGACCCCGAGAAGAAAGTCTTCCCCGCAGACTATCTAGTGATACAAGCCCATGGGGCGACAAAGGACATTGTCGACAAATGCAGAGACAGCGGACTTGACATCAGGGACGGTACATGCGAGCGGGTAAAGCGGATGCGCGATGAGGCAGAGAACCACTGCAAACAGTTCGGAAAGATGGTCGTGATAGCTGGAAAGATAAAAGAAAGAGATGAGCAAGGCAGACCAAAAAGATATCATCCAGAGATAGAGGGCCTTGTGAGCTATCTTGTCACTGATGACGATTCAGCCGGCAAATATGCTGTTGTCCAGACCCTAGATGATACAAAAGAACTGATCAAAAGCGGCGGGATAATTGAAGACCAGGGCATAACACTGGTCGGACAGACAACATTCAATGAAGATACTTTCGGTCAGATACATGATATGCTGCAGCATGAATATGGCCAGGTAAACAGAATCGATTCTATATGCAAGAACATGAGGATGTGCCAGACATATGCCAGGAAACTCACAGAAACAGCATCGATGATGATTGTTGTCGGAGGAAAAAACAGTTCAAACACAGAAGAACTTGCCCAGGTATGCAGAAAGGCCATGTCAGAAAAAATGAGCACAAGATTTGATCTACGAAAAAAAAATAGGGTATACAAGGTCGAGATGACTGATGAACTTCAGAGAGACTGGTTCAGGGGATACAGATCCAGGAATGTAATAGGTGTCACTGCAGGTCTTTCTACTCCTCCTGAGTCTATCGCTGATGTTGTCAGACAAATCACAGAATGGTATCCTAAAACAGTTGTCAGACCGGATAAATGGGTCTAAAGTGAGCTAATTCTTAAAAAAAACAGAAAAATTTTTAAAGAACCCATGTATAATTTTTTTGGGGGTAAATTGATGGGCATGGATTTTACGAAATTCATAATATTATGCATTCTAGTGACAAATCTATTGATTCTTTTCCCAGCGGTTTCTGCAGCTACACTTGAATGCGAACAAATCACTGATTCATCTATATCTGTTCCGCAATTCACAACAAAGAACATACAGATAATGTGCACTGCATCCGACGGAACAGTCAGCAATATCGAGCTTACAAAGAATACCAATCCGGGAACAGGCCTGAGCTTCTCAACAGTACAGACCATTGGCTCTACACTTAATTCAGGATCATCAGGTATCCAAAAATGGACAGTCACAGGCGACCTTCCAAACAGTTATGAGGTCTCTTATACGATAAATTCAGACAGCACAAATACATGGACCGGCTCCTCGAAAACAGAAGTAGATGTCACAACACCAGCAAAACTCAATATTCAATATTATGACCCTCCAGAAAGTTATTCATCAGGAGATACCCTTAGTTTTGAGATAGACAACATAGGCGGCTCAACAGCAAATAATGTCATCATGAAACTATACAGAGACGGAAATCTTGTTGATAGTGAAAATTTTCCAAAGCCAATTGACGGAGGCAGCAGCACCTCATATGCATGGGGGTCGTCAAACGGATTTGACAGAGCAGGCACATACCTGACCAAGATATTTATTGAAACATCTGAGCATAACAGCGACACCGTGACAGTGAGCGAGCAGGGAACAACACCTGTCTGCGGCAACGGAATCTTAGAATCAGGGGAAGAATGCGATGACGGCAATACTGCAGATAATGATGGCTGCTCTTCTACATGCCAGAATGAGGACCAAGGAGATGACGATGATGACGATGACGGCGGTAGCTCAAGCAGCAGCACATCTTCATCCACAGCACCCACGTACATCCCACCTGTGAAGGAGACCATACAAGAAAACGAGCAAGGCAAGGATAAAAAATCATGGGAAAATGTAGTTTCTGGGGATGATATAGAGATGCAGATCAATAAAACAAACCTGTCGCTGAACAGCATAAGCTTTATCATAAACAAGAACGAGAGCCTGATGACCCTGGTAGTGACCAATGTAGGAGAAATCCCAAAGCCTATCAAAAGCATCGATGAAACATACGAGATGATAGAGCTGAATACTATAAATTTCGATTCAGATGACATAAAAGACCTTAAAATAGGGTTTCAGGTCGCAAAAGAATGGCTTGAAGAGGAGGTTCTCGCTATTGGGGACATTATTGTCATGAGCCTTGATGGAGAGGACTGGAGCGAGACAGTCGCCACCAAAACAGGAGAAGATGATTCATTCTATTATTTTATGTCAGAACCAAACAGCCTGGACTTCATTGCTGTCGGCGCAAGAAGGCCGATACTTCTAACATCTCTTAAGCCCACAGAAGAAGAACTCCGCAAGATATCACTTGACGGACTTGAAGACCCACTTATCAAGAGGAAACTGCAGGAATATTACGAATTCGCAGTCGACTTTGAAGCATCAAAAGAAGCAACATCCGGCCTTGCTGATAAACTCACCCTGTCAAAAGAGCTTAAGATCCTGGATGATGGAAAAACCAGGATAGATATTGTGGTCAAGAGCCTGGGCAGTTCTGTAAATGACATCGTACTTGTCGAACCAATACCAAAGATCATACTCGAGAACGTGGCAGAGATTGCTGAACCCAATCCACCATACGACGTCATAATCAAAGAAGACCCAATAATACAATGGAGATTCAAAGAGGTCGATACAGCAATAGTCGCATGGCATATAAAAAGGATCGAGGGAAACGGAGATTATCTAATAAGCTATAAGGTAGACGGTGAGTTTGGATCTGAAGACCATGTAAGCTCGATGCTTGTGAAGATAATCCAAAAGACACAAAGCCCTACTGGAAGAGTTGTGCAGGAGAAAGCAGACATTGATGAAATAGAGTCTGAAAACAACTGGAAATTATACGGGCTGTTCTTCTTCACTTTGATTGTATTTGTCGGTGTCATAGTTTACATATTTCGTACACAGAAAAAAGAGCCTTCTGAAAAAACAGAAGAGAAAGCAGAGAAAGAGACTTCCTTTCCTGATCAAAAACAACCTAATGTAAATACTGTCGCTGCAGCAGTAAGAATAAAGAAAATAAAAAAACATGAAGATAGTCCTGACGATACAAAAAAAGCTACATCGAAAACAGAAAAAGAAGAGGTTTCTTCTCAACAAAGGCAACCAGAGAATGAAAAGCCTCCTGAAAAGCAACAGATGGCCAGCCAAGCAAAGGAAGCAAAATCAACAGACAATGAGCAACCTGAAATCTACAGTAATGAAAGCAAAAAACAGGATACGGTTTCCGAAGAGCCCAGCGAGCAAATCAAAAGAATCAGGGAAAAGCTAAAGACGAATGAAGAAGTCCCTGAAAAAGAGAATGCCCAGGTAAATGAGATAGAACATGATCAGGACAACGTCATTCATCAAAATAATCATCAAAACGAACCTAAAGTGGTCGTGCTTCCTCCAAAAGACGAACAGGAAAAGAAAATTGCGAAAACATCTAATGAGAATACAGGAAAAGAGAAAATAGAAAAACCAAAGGAGCATGAAATTGTTCCATCAGATACAAAGAATCCAACAATAAAACAAAGAAGCAATGAACCATTAGTCCAAGAACAGACAGAAGCACTTGAAAAATACTATAAGATGGTGTTTGAAGATTACACACCTGTGGATCAGGTACTTGAATTCAAGAAAAAGCATAATCTTACAGACAAGATGATAAAGCAGTTTCTCAAATCAAAGAAATAAAATGAGGTTGCTTAGTGTATGGGCAATTATTGGATATATAGGACTTATCTTCTCTCCCTTTGTCTCAGCCAGCAGACCCATAACCAAACCGAATACCATGATAGAGATAGAATATATAAACAAGAGAATCAAGCTGTAATAACTCCATAGATAGACTATGTCCATCAAATGCAAAAGCGAAAAAAGTATGGCCTGGATGATAACAGTATATCTTATCGAATATATGTGCTTTGAGAACCTAAAGAGCAGTTTCCTGAAAATCAATTCTTCATTCAAAGCTATGAGGAAACTGAAAAAAAGAAGATACCATAACTTACCTGATAAAAGATCGGGCTTGGGCTCCTTTAAGAAACTGAACCAGAAACCGAAGAGCCCTCCTAAGACTATTGCTGCGAAAAACCTCTTGAGGCTGAACCTGGTGTAGAACCTTGTTTTGGAGATCACACCTATACCTATGATAAAAATAAAGACCGCAATACGTACCATCAACTCGACAAACGGGGACCTTGGGATAAAATAAGTAATGAAACCAGTCATCGAGAAAAGGATGAGAATTATGTTCACGAACAGTATGAAAACTGCAGAAGGACGGTCGTAACGAAAAAGTACTATGGACAAAATCAAGGATGATAATATGAACATAGAAAGAAGCAGCATCTGTCCTGTATTGATCAGATATATCATTAGGACCGTGATCAGGACAGCCCATAAGAATATTATCTCCTTCCTGGTCTCTGCCCTTAGCCTGAAGAATGATATGTGCTCACTTTGCAGGACCTCAGCCACGAACAGGATGAATCCTGCTATGTAGAAGATGCTGGTCACGGCCACATACACCATGATGCAGAACATCAGGAGATAGTCCTGTTCGAAGATCAGGTCTCTTATAAAATCGAGGTTATACTGCAGGGTAGATGTGTAGAAATTAAAAATATAAGTTCCAAGAAAATATAAGGATACGAATATCATAAGCTCTTCGATTATCGTCTTTATCTTTCTTGTTCCACCCATGAAGAGGATTATCATGAACCAAAGCACCGACACCATCACGACAAGCAGCAGATAGTTATTCTGCGCAATCTGCTGGGTAAGTATGTCTGCACCTACCAGCGCCTTCTTTGTATCCATCAGCCGCGCCACCCTGAATATTGGAGAGAGAACAAAGGTTATCAGACATGAGCCGAACAAAGCCAGCTGGAATCTCGTGAAAGAGAGCTGCTGTTTTTGGAAAATCCTGCTCCAGATGAAAAAAGGGATGAAAAGAAGCAGAAATATCGCTATTATGTTCTGAAGGTAAATGAATGAAACCACGAACTTGTCAAGGATAGTTGCAGCCTGGGAAAAATCCAGGAAGAATAGGTGAATAATCGTACTATGGCCCTCCTCGGGAAGGACTGCAAGATAAAGCGTGTCCTTGAGATTGAGGAGGTATGGAAAAATGAAATTGAAAAGATCTATCAAGGAGTGAATGACTATTATTCCTGAGAGGCCGAAGAAGATCGTCCTTCTGCTTCTGAAAAGCTCGAGGAAAGATTTGATCAGCCTGTCTCCTGTGTTTACTACGAGATGGGTTATCGAGACGTATTCCCTGCTATTGTGAAGGATGTAGTAGACGACTATGTAGTATACCAGAGCACCGACCACGACATACGAATCCAGGGCCAGGGCGAACCACTCCATCACTATCGCAAATATGAAATAGGAGAAGAACAGGAATATCAGGAAGATTATGAATAGATCGAGCAGGCGGGCCCTCCAGGACTTGTGATCCCTTGGGCCGCGGATCACGCCCATTATAGAGCTTTCGTTGTATGAGAAGAAAGAGGATATCATCGCGAGCATGAACATCACGATATAGCTTGAGAAAAATATCAGCTTGTTTATAGTCAGTACTTTCGGAGACTGGAATACTGGCTTTATGAATTCCATATACTGGAAATGTTCCTCAATCAGGATGAAATGCGAGAAGTCCTTGAGCGCAAAAAGATAAAACGATGCCAGTATCGCCATATCAAGCAAACGATGGCTTCGGCCGAATATTATGCGAGTGATACTGATATGGTAAAGAAGATAGCCGATGAGAATCCATGAGAGAATCTTTTTAATGATGCTTATCTCGCCGGACGCAAACCCGAATATCTCGGCAAAGGAGATTATTACCAGAAAAAGAAAAAAGATCTCATATGGAATGTCTTTGAGCTTCATAGGTGATTTTACGGGTGCTTTAGGTTTTTATGTTTTACTGAAAAATTTCAGAAAAAGAATAAAGAAAAAAATACTTAAGCTGCTCTTTGATAGGCCTGGGCCTCGAATCTCTCTGTCCTTGAAATCTCAGCAATATGCTGCTTGACCTGCTTTATCTTATTTTCAAGTTCAGCTACCACTTTCGGATCCAACCCTTTTTTCTTGAGTCTCTCGTCCCTGGCATAGAGCTGGTTCAGCTCAGTGTTCAATTCCTGCAGAAATGCTATCATGTCATGAATCTCAGCTGCTGCCTGTTCAGCCATCTTCTCAAATAAACCAATTACTTCAACTTCATCGTGTTTGAAATCCGGCTCATCCCCTTTTTTCTCATCACGATCCATCTTATTTCCGTCTGCTTTTTCTGCTTTATATTCTTGAGTAGCTTGTTTGAGATGTTTCATACCATCTGCAAGCCACCATTCAGTATCGTGGATATCCCTGCCAACCTTTCCTTTAACTAAATTCTTGAATGCGTCCAGTAAAGCGCCCATAATAATCACCTCGTTACCATTACCAGATAAATAATAGTATTTAAACATTTCGAAATAATGATGCTGGGTACTTTTGCCGGCCAAAAGTAAAATTTTAGCATCTTTTTAAAATTCTGGATTATTCGAGATAAATGGTGCTGCGTT
>CAYMIF010000015.1:0-40266 GCA_964390375.1 uncultured Methanosarcinales archaeon | reverse complement strand
ATGTCGCGGGGGCGACCGTGAATCTTTGATTCAAGTGTATGCCACCGCGGTATTTAGAAAAAAGATTTCGCGCATTCTTTAAAACCTTTTGCTTTCTCCCTTGTATTCTGCGACCACAAAAGGATTATAATTATTGAACCATTCAACCATAAGCTCTTTGAAGGGGTTGTCAAGCCACATGACAGGGATAAACCCATTCTCATGCATGCTCTTCTCAAATAGCGTCCTATTCCAGTCTACGCATCCGATAAGTATACAGCCCTTTTGTCTTGGAACATCAGACAGATCAGGGATGCCAGGGAATGGATTGAATACAGATATGATTCGGGCATCTTCGCTCAGATACCTCGAGATCTCTGAAATATCAGACTTAATAAACTCAGCAGGACCATAATCTTGGTTGAACCTCTTCTTGTCAACTGCATAGGCCAAAATCCCGGGCAGATGCCTGCTCAGAACAGAATGAAGCGCCCTGCCATACCTGAAATACCCGCACCCCACATCAAGCAAAGCTCTGCCTGTATTTTGCTGCGTTTCAAGTGCCTTTGAATCTGATAAAATCTTATCGATAATCCACGCAAAGCATTGCTCCTCGATAGAATCCAGATTGTATTCAGAAGCCACAGCAGACAATAATTTCTTTTCATCAGGATTGGGCATCCTTTTCTCAGGATAAGGTATTACTTTCATCGGAAACTAAGTCTTAAGACAAAGCAATTTAAAAATTTTTAGGAAAAATAGCAATATTCGATTGATGCATTGATGAGAAGAAAAGGATGCCCCGTCCGAGATTTGAACTCGAGTCACCGCCTGTCTCCAAACATTACGCGTGGGACTGAAGCACCAAAGGTGCGAATGTCGCACTTTGCGCGCCAGCCGAGCGTAACCGGCTGCGAGAGGGCGGTATGATTGGCCGGGCTACACTAACGGGGCCTTTCAGGCCCGGCTAGTGTCTTAGATTTTCGCCCCTTTTTTAAAATCTTTCGTTTTTGGACGATAATCACGCAATTTTTCCATGTTGAACTATGCTATTTTCAGATCAAAGGGACATCTTGCAGAACCCGCCCAATAAACGTTATTAAATTTGACACCCCACAAAACTGCATGGAAAATCTGCTCAGATACAACGGCACATGCAAGGGTATAATCGCTGAATGCATGTTCAAGCTCATGAAAAGGTATGCACTATTGACCAAGATAATGAATAAGTATTCCTACGTCCGCAAGTATAGGTTCTTCTTCACAGACAGGCAGAAGGATTTCCTGCTGACACATTGGGATTCTCTTGATGCAATTGAGATAAGCATGGCTCATAAGCAGTTGATTTTATACGAGATTAAGGCGATGAATGCATATAGAAGAAGGCTTTCATATAATCATAAGCTTTCGCCCCACACACATTGGGTTTATTCAAAGGCAGAAAGGCTCGGGTTTATTGTCAAGGCCGCGACAGTCTATTTCCATGAGAACTGGAACTTTGAGGTCATGATTGAGGATTATGATGAATCAGATTTCTCTATAGACCGGCCAAATCAGATTGACCTGAAAATCAGCCAGAAACAGCTTGTGGTATAGGACACATAACCCCAAATCGGCATTTTTTCTAAAAGAAAAAATGCCCCGTCCGAGATTCGAACTCGAGTCCCTGCCTCTCTTCATTCCCCTTCTGCACGATATTCTGCAAAAGGGTGATTCGAAAGGGCAGGATGATTGGCCGGGCTACACCAACGGGGCCTTTTCTTTTGAAATTTTGGACAATTAACCCGTACTGTGACTAGATTTGAGCATCCTTTTTTAAATGTTATGTTTACGTCAAGAAAAGGCCAAAAATAGTCCGGCCTCAAAGGAAAAGAAAAGGTGGGCCTGAAGGGATTTGAACCCTCGACCACTGCTTTGCCTAGGAATGTACGAAACACTCTCATATAAGAGCAGCGCTCCAACCAGACTAAGCTACAGGCCCAGTCAATAATTCACTAGTAGGGCTAAGCAAACCTAAAAGGTTTGCGCATGCCGTACCTCGGTGGTCTGCGGACGAAACCGTAGCCAGACTGAGATACAGGCCCAGTCAATAATTCACTAGTAGGGCTAAGCAAACCTAAAAGGTTTGCGCATACCGTACCTCGGTGGTCTGCGGACGAAACCGTAGCCAGGCTGAGATACAGGCCCATATTAAAAACAGATGAAAAATAGTTTATTTATAAAGATTTCTACAAAGAATGAGAATAAATCAGATGAAAAATAGTTTATTTATACTTTGAAAACGAAGCTTAAGCGAAGTTTCAAAGGATTGAGAATCTTTAATTCTCAATAAAGATTTCTACAAAGAATGAGAATAAACCAGATGAAAAATAGTTTATTTATACTTTGAAAACGAAGCTTAAGCGAAGTTTCAAAGGATTGAGAATCTTTGATTCTCAATAAAGATTTCTACAAAGAACCAAAAGAACGATTCCCTACTCCTCAGACTTATTCCGATAATAAAGATAGCCGATTGCCACGATACAGGTCAAGCCGAGTAAAAACAGCAGTATCCCTGCTTTCGACCGCTCGATATCTGCCGGGCTCTGCAGTTCAGGAAGGACAATGTTATCATCTGGTTCAAAAGGCAGGTCATACTCATAAGTGGTGGTTTTGCATTCCTCTTGAGGCATACATATCCCTATGTCTGAGCGCACATTGCATCTTTGCTGGGAATTACACGACTGCTTAAGACAGCACACTTCATCCATAAGACAGTCTCCAGGACCTTTGCACAGCCTGTAACAGTCTGAAGAATCGCAGTAGTTTGACTCGGACAAGATAACATAGGCATTCATTGAATTTCTAAAGCCAAATGAGAAGGAGATGAAAGCTACAGCGAAAAAAACAATGAAGACATAATCATAATATCTGAGTCTCATGTCCCCTTCTTGTGAGAAATATCTATATAAACTTTGCGATTTGGATTCAGAATCCAGACTTGAGCTTTTTCTTTCGTTCCTTCACTTCATCGATCAGGTTAGGTATGCGCTCGAGATCTTTTTTGTTCTTCTTAAGAATCGTCTCGATCTGATCATAATATTCATCGATCTTGACTTTTTTGGTGCCAAGCTTCTTTTGTTTGTTTTTTGCAGAGGTAATCTTTGATGTCAGTTCCTTGACCCTCTTATTCAATTCCTTCTTTTCATCTTGTGCTTCTTCAATCTCGTTCGCAAGGTCCTCTGAATCGACATCAATAGACTCTTTTAGCTCTTTTAATGGTTTGAACTTTGACTCAAAAAGAACGACTTTATCAGAGATGATATCATATTCATGTTTGAGTTTTTCTTCAATAGATTCAAGATTCTTGTAATATCTGTTAAGCTTCTGAAAAGCATTATCTATTACTGAAAATGTTTTCTCTATATCGTCTCTCTTTTTTTTAGCCATTTTCCTCATCAAGTAATTTGTCTATATTATCAAGAAGCTCTTTTTCCTTAGGTTCCAGATGCTGCAAAAGCTCTGCATCTGGTATTGCGCCATCATTCCCGTTATTTTGTGATTTTTTAGGTTTTTCTTCTTTTTTCGAGTTATTTTCCTTCTTTGGTTTTTCTTCTTTTTTTTCCTTTTTCTTCTCTTCCTTTTTTTCTTCCTTTTTTATCTTTGAATCATCTTTTTCTTCGTCTTCTCCGAGCATGAATTCTGGAACAGGTTCATCATTATTAGTCTCAGAATCATCAGAAGGAATTTCAGGTTCCTTTGCTTTCTTTTTTTTCTTGAAGAACTTGAACACTCCCTTTGTTTTCCGCTCAACATTCTTCTTCTTTAGAGCTTCCAGTTGCTTCTGAAGATTGTCTAAATCGTTCGACCCCATTTTCCTGATATTATTAACACCATTTCTTATTTAAACCTTTTGGAACAATTCCGGAGTAGCAAAAGAGATTCAACCCATAATTATATAAATGCAGGATTATTCTCTGAAAGTTTCTGTAGGTGAATGAAGATGAAGATAAACACAACTCTGAAGAAGATATTTTCAGAAAAGGAAGATCCATTCGATGATATCATAGGACAGGATTTTCCAAAACAGCAGTTGAAATCAGCGCTTATGATGAACAGGCACGTAGTTTTAGTCGGTCCGCCAGGTATCGGAAAGACCACTTTTGCCAAGAACCTGGCAAAGATTCTGCCGAAGATAAAGGTAAATAAATGCGGATATAACTGTAATCCAGATGATCCTGCATGCCCTAAATGCCTCGCTGGAGAGGACAATGGAACAAAAGAGATTTCAGGGCAGGAAAGGTTTATCAGGATACAGGGAAGTCCTGACCTTTCTGCTGAAGACCTTCTGGGAGATATCGACCCGATCAAAGCTCTCAAATATGGTCCATTATCCCTGGAGGCATTCACTCCGGGCAAGATATTCCGTGCAAACAACGGCATACTTTTCTTTGACGAGCTGAACAGGTGCCCTGAAAAACTGCAAAACGCCCTTCTTCAGGTTTTAGAAGAAAGAAAGGCGACTATCGGCTCATATAACGTAGATTTTGATGCAGATTTCATATTCATCGCCACCATGAATCCCCAGGATTCATCTACAGAGAAACTTTCTGACGTACTTCTTGACAGGTTCGATATCATATATTCTGGATATCCTGAGACCCTCGAGATCGAAAAGGAGATTGTCGAGCTCAAAGGAAAGAAGATACTCGAGTGCCCAAAAAACATCCTGGATTACATGATTCGGTTTGTCCGCCAGCTTCGGGATGACGACAATCTTGAAAAGAAGCCCTCTGTGCGTGCATCCATAGGTCTTTATGAGAGGGTGCAGTCCAACGCAGCACTGAAGAAAAGAAACAAGGCTACTCTTGACGACTTCAATGATGTTGTGGAATCGGTTCTCTCACACAGGATTAAGCTCAAGCCAAGCATACGGTATCTTAACGATCCTGCTTCCTATGTCAAAAAAGAGTTCAAGAAATTTCTGGAGGATAATGAGTTGGAATTGTCTTCGCAGTCTAAAGACCAGGTTGAGAAACCAGGTGGTGGCCCGTAACATACCGCAATCCCAAAAGCAGCCAAAAGTGGACAGCCTCTCAGAGATAGACGAGCTTTCTGGCAGGTTGAGAAAACAGGACGAAAAAGACAAGCTCATGAATTCTGTCCTGGAAGCAGACAAGGACACGATAGATGATGGAAAGCTGATAAAGGATGCTTTGAACCAGTCGATGAGCTCATTCACCCCAGACCTCTTCTTCGAAAAGCTTGTCAAGGACTACAAGATGGCAAAGAAGATAGTAGGCCCGCATCTTCTGCGCGAACTCACAGGATATGATGAGGAGTATCTTGACCGCAATGTAAACATCCCGGAGTTTCAAAGAGGCTTAAAAAAGAAGATGGAGGAAAGGATAAAGAACCTCAAGGACAAAAAGCTTCTCGACAGGTCAAACACGATAACAGACCAGGGCATGTATCTTGCGAGCCTCGTTCTATATACTGAAGAGCTTGACAGGCTCATGCCAAAGGGTATTATTGGAGAGAAGGTCCACAAGAAAAGCTCTATACATGGCGACAAGAATGAGATAGTCGACTACAGGAAAGGCGATCTTTACAGGAACATCGCAGTGCGCCGGACAGTAAAAAACGCTATCAAACGCGGAAGAAAAGAGCTTGATGAAAAGGACCTCAAGGTCTACACCAGGCAGGCAAAGGGACAGGTCTACATGATATATGCGCTTGATGCATCAGGCAGCATGAAGGGCAGGAAGATTGACAGCTGCAAAAAGGCAGGTATTGCATTGGCATTCAAGGCAATCGATGAGAAGGACAAGGTCGGGCTCCTGATCTTCGGAAAGGACGTAAAGACAGCAATTCCGCCTTCACAGGATTTCTCGCTTCTGCTATCAGAGATAACCAGGATCAAGGCATCCAAGGAAACAGACATAGCAAAGACAATAAGAAGGTCAATTGAGCTGTTCCCGCCTGAGGACGTGACAAAACATCTGCTTCTGATAACAGATGCGGTTCCGACCACAGGAGAGGATCCGAAGGAGGATACCTTAAAGGCAGCAGAGGAAGCCAACAACTATGGAATAACAATATCAGTGATCGGGATAAACCTGGACAAGAACGGAACAGACCTAGCAAAGAGGATAGTTGAGGTCGGCCAGGGAAAGCTCTACGTCTGCCGAGATCCAGAGAATATAGACACCATAGTCCTGGAGGACTATGCTGAGGTCGCGTAAGATGAAAATATCATAGGTTTTAGGATTAGATAAATGGTTCAGACATTCTGTCCTGCAATAACCAGACATGCCTCGGAGTATCACGGTCTTCTGTAGGTTCTTTTGGTTGTGAGTTTACATCAAATATGAGTTCTTTGGAATCTGTATTATAGATTCTGCCCTTATTATCCCCATCAAACATATTCCCGTCAATTGTACAGACCGAACTTAGATACCTCCCCTGATACCTAGCAACCTCTCTGCAATCCGGGATATGGATTATCTTGGAAACTATTTTATCCGGATTGACCAGATTCACTGCTTCAGAACTTGTTCCTTTTTCATTATGCTCGATACAGATTGCATATAACGAACTTCCATCATACCTGAACTCATGCATGCAACTATGCTCGACTATCGGTCTCTTTCTTCCCAGTAAACAAATTTTCCATCCTTTACAATGGATATAAAGCTCTCCTTCAAAAGGAATCATTGAGACCACATCTGTATCGAAATTGCCAACCTCTCTGTCTGTTTCTATATCTATTATCGAAGGGCCAACAGCGATAAAAAATTTCCCGTTATGATATGCTGCGGAACCAATATAATCATTTCCATGAAGGTCGTATTGTGCAACTTCTACACCTCGTATCACATCAAATATCACTCCGCTCTCAAGAAAATATACTGTGTCGTTAGCAATGACTGATTGGATTCTGCAGGTATGACCGGATCTGTGAAAAGGGGTTTTTGTCCTTTCATATGAATAAGAGCGGTCATCAGGAGGCACTTTGTAATATTCGAAGATCTTTTCCTCTATTCCCATTTCAGTCTTTTTATCGACATCAATAAGATCCCTGCCGCGCTCAACATATAGATTTCCCCTAAAAAGCAATATTGGACTGAAAAAATGTGCAGCGATTTCTTCGAGCTTGCCCTCAGATCTGAAAATAGATAGGGAATTATCATAGTAAGGAGTGGCCCCGGTAAACAATCTTCTCCAATCACCGACCAGCAGTCTGTTTGCAATGAGGTCATCCATCAAGATTCACCTTCATTTCCAATGCAGACTGTTGATTCCTTATGACATCTGCATTAGTCCTGTTAAAAATCAGCCATATATACCTGGACTGATCTGTTTCTCTAGGTTCCCTATCCCAGCTGTTTATATCAAAGACCAACTCTCTTTCATTCGTGTTGTATATTCTCCCCATAAGGTCTCCATCATATACATTCTCATCGGTACTGACTACCCGACTGACCAATCTCCCCTTATATTCGGCTATTAATTCTTGTTCAGACCCATCTTCAGACAACTTTATTATTTTCGAGCGCACATGATCTTTTCCTCGGTAATCACTAACTTGTTTAGCAGATTTAGGACCAAAACCGGCATAATCATTCTCAAAGCAAATCGCATACAAAGAATGTCCATCAGCCGAAATCCAAGGTGTATGCGGCTGGGTAAAGACAGATTTATCATCTCCGAATGTTGCAATCATCTCATGATTAACAAGAAGATAAAGATTGCCAAAAAAAACGCAAGAATCGTTTATTTTCGAATAATAACATTCAATGATATCTTCTGAAAAACCATCATAGACTGCATTATCTACAATGAGTAAAAGACGACCGTCATAGAAAACTGCATTAGAGATTTCACCATGCCTAAGAGGATTCAACTGTCTAGCAATCTCCCCTTTTAGTGAATCAAAGATTGTATTTCCTCTGACCAAGTAGACTGTTTCTCCGGATGGAGCAACCATTAGACCCGGGTAACTACCAGTCACATAGATAGGTGACTTCTCATCCCCGATGTTCGGAGTGGTCTTCGGATCTGTCCTTATCAAAAAATCGCTTAATTGCTCACTATCGCAGAGTGCCTCTCCATTCTCAAGATTCATGATCCTCATATTGTCAAAACCATGGAGCTGGTCTTTGAAGAAGAACAAAGGGCCATGGAAAGCTGATGTTATTCTTTCTTCTGGTTTTCCTGGCATAAGGAGCGATAAAGCATTGTTGAAATAGAACTCGTCATCTGTTATGTAATACACTCTACCAAAGCGTATTGTCAGCCGGTCAGTGATTCCAGATCCTATCATATTCTCCATTATTGAATCCGGGAAAAGAAAATCAGATTTAAGTTAATAAAGCATTCCATAACAATTACAGAAAGGATCATAATAAATACATAACGATATAAGTAATCAAGTAATTCTTTTAGAAGTATAAAACCCAGGCAAACACCCAACCGAAATTGGGTGTTTGCGCGGGAAAAAGAGGTGATTATGATATCGTTGACATTATCAACTATTTCTACTTGTTAGTAGTATTTAATCATATTTAAATGTTTCGCTTTTAAGTATCGTATAGTGGTAACAAAGCTTATTATAAATCACGCAACTATTGAACTTCCTAAACGATGCTAAAGATATTCAACTTTGTGATGATATTGATAGGTATATTCATAGCTCTTGCGATACTCATAGGTTCTCTTATCTTATCCACACATTCAACAACAAAGAGGCTGACCAACACAACCGAGGAGATGCATCTGGGTGATGACAAGTACTTCGGACTGAACTTCAGGATAACAGACTATCATTATTTCGACAGGTCTCTGCTGCTTCCTCAAGATAATCAGTCTAACGCAAGCTCAAATATCTGCCTCAATCCCAAGTCAAAAGAGATAGTCATACTCAAGATTGTTCTCGACACAGACGAGCTTCCTGACAGATGCGACATCTTCATAGACAGCAGGTTTGTAAAAAGCCTTGATGTATATGATTATGACTGCAGGCCGATATGCGCATCAGACAAGATTGAACAGCAGGTCGACCTCAAGGCACAGGATGTTTTTTCCAAACATAAGTTAGAGGTATGTTGTGATAGCATATGCACCAGCGAGGAATTGGAACCTATCTGTTGATTTTCTGGCCATTTCATAGCGATACTATCAAAGTCATCTCAAATCTAAAATTTTATAAATCCTGGATTGAAACCAAGGTACATGCAAAAAATGATAATGATATTGGTTCTGGGAGCATTGATTATGGTCCTCTCTTCCTGCCAGCCCTGCGATAGCCCTTTCACGAAGATCGGCAGCCGATGCTGTCTTGACTTGGATGAGGACGGGATATGCGATGACTCTGATATGAAAGAAAATGCACAGAAAGGTCTTGATGACCTAAAGGACAGGATAGATGAGAGCAACATCACAAACAGGACGATCGATAGGATTAAAGACATCATAGATTCTCAAAAGAACAGGACTGGCTGCATCGACCTGGATGACGATGGGGTGTGCGATTCGGAAGAGCTTTCAGAAAAATCAGGGCAGCTAAAAGACAAGGTAGCTGATATATTGGGCATGAGCAACTTATCTGGTTCTGCATTCCAGAAGATATTGTCAGCTGTAGGAAGTTTGGATGAAAAAGAAGAGGCCTGCTCTGTCGATGGTGTGATAGATTTCAGCATCGATTCGATCACGATCAAGAACAGGATAACCAAGATAAGGGATGATATCGCTTTCTATCTCGCGACTTCGGATATTGACAAGCTTGAGTCAGCTGACCTTCAGTTCGAGGTTGACTGTGCAAACGACCCGAGGAACATCTGGGTTTACCTGGAGGACGAGGAGATTTACGACGATGTACCTTACTGCAGGGAAAATATTACAGTAGAGATTCCGATTAGATACATCGGGGAAGGAAGAAATGAGCTGAGGTTCACCTCAGAAAAAGAGGATCTTTTCATAAAAGGAATAAAGGTCACAATAAATACCTCTGAAGATGCCAAAGAGCAGCTTCTTCCGTCGATCCTGCTCGAGCAGGAGGACAACGAACTTAAGAATGCAGAAGACATCGGGTTTTCCAACTACCGAAAAGTTGATTTCAGGCTGGATGACATCGAGATGAACTCTGATGTTCAGATCGAATTGAATCCAGGCAGGACTCAGGGTAAACTGATAACTCTGGTAAATGACAAACAGATAAGAGAAGAACTGATTGCCGGGGACGAGATCTCTGTTCCAAAAGAATTTTTAAAAGAAGGAAGAAATACAATAGAATTGATAGTAATCTCTGAATAAAAAACCCAGAAAAATTCAGAAGATTTCCTGAAATTTGCTGCTAAATTCTACGATTCTTGCCAGGATATCAGGCGTTATCATCTGTTTTGCATCGCACTGAGCAGAATCTGGCTCACATGATGTCTCGATGATAAGTCCATGCACGCCTCCGGCTATTGCCATCCTGCAAAGACTCTCCACAAGGTCCCTTTTTCCTGCAGCATGCGAAGGATCGAATATGATCGGAAGATCAGTCTTTGACAATAGGTCTGGTATAGAATAGAGATCTGCCGGATATCTCTGTGAATGATCGAACGTCCTGACACCGCGAAGACACAGTATGACCTCATCGTTTCCGCCTTTGATTATTCTCTCTGCAGCTCCGAGAAATTCATCGATTGTAGCGCTCATACCTCGCTTGAGTATTACTGGCTTGTCGATTCTGCCCAACCTGTCCAGTAGATCAAAATTCTGCATATTCCTTGTCCCTACCTGCAAAACATCTGCATGCTTTGATATCACGTCGATCTTGTCTGTGCTCATGACCTCAGTCACAATAGGCAGGTTATATTTTTCACGAGCTTTTGAGAGCATCTCCAGTGCCTTCTCATGCAGCCCTTCAAATTTTCCAGGCATTGTCCTGGGCTTCCATGCCCCTCCCCGAAGCATCACTGCGCCTGCATCCCTCACGTCCCTGGCTGTCTTCATGAGAATTTCTTCATCCTCGACAGCACACGGTCCAGCAATGATTACAGGAGGATTGCCCCCTCCTATCTTTATCCCGTTGATATCGATGGTCTTCATTTTTCGTCTGGTCTTAAGAAGAATGACAGGCACTATTAAAAATTAGCGTTTCTAATCAATCAGTAATCCTGTATTTTGGAACAAGCCTGTTCTGAAGCCTAATCTTATTCGCTTTTCGGAATGTTCTGTCGCTCATGAACCGATTCAGTTCATCCCTAAGTTCCAAATCAAAATCCATCTGCGCAAGTTCAAGCGCATCCCTAAGCGAATAATAGATTGCCTTTGGCCTGGAAGCGCCATGAGTCTTGATAAAAGGATGCTTGACACCGACCAATGCAGCGCCACCATAGGCCGCTGGGTCGATTGATCTCTCAGCAGATTTAGTTTTTAGGACTTTCTTTATCTTATGTTTAGCCACAAGATAGATCAGAGACTCCCAGCCCGAAAGCTGCTGAATCATCCTGGCAATCCCTTCGCTGGTCTTCAAGATCGGATTGCCATGATCTCCGTCGCTGACAATGCAGTCAAGAAGATCTCCCTCCCGGACTTTCTTTTTGTTGGCTCCGAAGTAATCATCTCCCTCAGCGAACCTAGGCATTGAAAAAGAAGGTTGAAAATGTTCTATATATGCTTCGAGCAACCTTCTTTTCTGCCTTAAGATGGCTGTGTTCTTATATTCCTCCTGACCAACTCCAAGCAGACCGATTCTGGGATTCTCTATCCCAAGAGCATGTGCATAAGCAGCAGCCATGATTGCATGTTGAATAGTCATATATCCATTTGTCGAAAGACCAGCCCCGATATCACCAGCCACCATTATCCCGTTTGGATTGTCCCTGTTTGGAAACTTCGAGACCAGCATGGGCTGGAACACATGTCTGATCTTATAGTCTGATTTCTGGCCGTAATAGACACAAGCATCAGTTGATCCAGCAGACACTGCAGCACAGAGCACCTCCTGGTTGAGAAGATCATAGAGAGCCTGTGTCGACATAAGAACCCTTTCAGGCGATTCATCAGGAAGCTGGTCATTCTCCCGGGCAATCGAGAAATTCTTGGCAATGCCAGGAGCCTGGAAATGATAGATTGTTTTGGAATCATCACTCATGGTCCATTTTGGAATATAGCTGAATCTTGAATATTCGATTTCTCTTTGAACCTCAAGATGTTTAGTTCGCCTCTCAAGCCCGCCTCTGATTTCATCGAAGTCGCCGGCAATAAGCAACTCGACACCATTATTTGAGCGTTCACCTAAAAAACGCATCGCACCCCTGACAATCACGTCTACTCCGTTCTCTGTATAAGCATCAAGACCTATTGTTTTTTTCTGCTGAAGATAATCTCTGATTCTAGACATAATTTATCATATCCTATTAACTTTACGATGGTAACCTGCTGAATTTTATGATACTTTATAAAAGTTATTAAAGGAATAGACGAAAAGATTAAAGAGGACTATACTATCAAAAGATAATTTTATATAATAGTTTGACTATATATATAAACATGAGAACAGGAATACAGGTATCTGATGCCATGACCACTCGGCCGATCACAGTACAGGAAAGGACCACAATAGAGCAATGTGCAAAGATAATGCAGAAGAACATGGTAGGTTCCCTGATAATCTCCAGCAAAGGTAATGTAAAAGGCATAATATCTGATCAGGACATTGTAAGAAATGTCCTGGCAAAGGGCATGGATCCAAAAGAGTCAAAAGTAAAGGATCACATGGAAAAGGAGGTCATAACGATTGAGCCGGATATCGACATATTCGAAGCTCTGTCCCGGATGCGCGACCTAAACATCAAGCATCTTCCAGTGACAAGCAAAAAGAAGATGGTCGGCCTGATAACCCAAAAAGACATCCTGAAGATTCAGCCGTCTCTGTTCGATATTCTGGTAGATAAGATGACACTCAGGGAAATCGATAAAAAGCCTGTCTTTACCATGGGCGCAGAAGGGATCTGCCAGACTTGCGGGTTCTACTCAAAGCAGATGTCTGACATAAACGGGAATCTATATTGTCCTAAATGCAAGGATGATATTGAGCTTTAGCATCTCTTCCTGATTTTTTCAAGCTTTTTTTCATAAATTTTATATATGCCTAAGTCAAGAGAATCATCATGGCAGTATCTCAAAAAAATCCATACCAAATGCAGGTCAAGTTTAAAGGCATATTTGACTATTCAGGTCTGCTCAGCCTGATAACAGACTGGATGGTGTCCAAATCATTTGAGACACACCAGAAGAAAGACAAGCACAAGATGAGGCCCACAGGAGCAGAGACCGAATTCAAGATATTCGGATGGCGCAATCTTACTGAATTCATGCGGTGGACCGTGACTATCGAGATATGGGGCTGGGATCAGGCAGACGTGGAAGTTGTAAAAAACGGCACAAAGAAGAAGATGCAGAGAGGCCGTATATGGATAAGGATGAATTCGGTTATTGTCGTGGACCAGACAAACAGGTTTGACAAGAACCATCTTACAGTGGCGCTCAGGAAATTTTTGCTTGACAAGGTGCTTTTGCACAGGATAGATGCAATCGAGAGCGACATGCTTCATTACAGGATAGCAGAGCTTCAGACAGAGATAAAGAAGTTCTTAGGCATGTCCACACCGACAAATGAATTCGCAGACATGTGGAACAGAGGCTGAACAAAATGGCTGAGAGAAGGATAATAGTTGACAACAAGCTCCTTGAATATGAAGGGATATTCAATTTCCAGGACTTTTACTACACCATGGATAAATGGCTCAGGGAAAAAGGCTATGATAAATGGGAGAAGAGGAACTTCGAGCAGGTCTTAAAGGACGGAAGACAGATTGAGATAGCATTCGAGCCATGGAAAAAGATAACAGACTATGCAAGGATTGTTCTGAAGATGGGCCTTGTTGTGACAAAGATGAAGGACATCGTGGTCAAGAAAAACGGCCAGGACATAAAGATGAACCACGGCAAGATAAAGATGAAATTCATAGGTTATCTTGATACTGATTACGAGCACAGGTGGGAAGGAAAACCATATTTCTATTTTCTGAGGACAGTTCTTGACAAGTATGTTTACAGGTCTCACACAGACAAGTACGATTCTGCAGTAGCAGAGGAATGCAGCCATCTCTATAATACCCTCAGGAATTTCTTAAACATGTACAAGACGATGGGAATCCCGACCCAGCAGGTCCAGGAGCAGACAGGCTGAACTCTTTTATTCACAATCGATTCAAAAAATATTTATACCAATCGTGCTTCTGGAGTTTTTATGAAAGAGAGGCCCTTGTCTGTTGCGATATCTGCGCTTATAAAAAACAACAGGATACTTCTTATAAAGCGCACAAGAGGGGATTATGTAGGATACCTCGGGCTTCCAGGAGGAAAGGTTGAGAACGAAGAGCATGTCTCAGATGCAGCGACCCGGGAGATACTCGAGGAATCTGGGATAGATTCCGAATTCAGGAATCATCTTGGCATAGTCTCTGAGCACCTCTTCGAGGATGGTTCATTCAAGAGCCACTTCCTGCTCCATGTATGCGAGCTTGAGCCCAAGAGCACGAAGGTAATGAATGATTCTGAAGGAAAGCTCGAATGGTATGACTTAAAAACCCTTCCGAACATAAAAAACAGGATAATCCCAAGCGACTACAGGATAATCCAGGAGATGGTCCTGGCAAGGAAGAAGCCATATTTCAACTGCATAATGCACAAGAACGGCGACCTTCACAAGATCATGAAGTTTGAGTAAGAAACACCAGATCAATTTCTTGAACTGACTGAAAGGTATGTCATGTTAGCTGCAGAAGACCGGATTCTCTCCACATATTCACTGTTGCCCCACAAAATCCTTGTTCCTGCCAGAGTTTCTTTTATGTAGGCTATCTCTTCTTCCGGCAGCTGCGGCATATCTCTGGATACCTGTCTTGATTTGACAATCTTCTGGACAAACTCTTCCGAAGATCTGGACAGGAAATAGGGCAGTGCATCCCAGTCTACCAGAGGGTATGCGGCCACAAGAGCATTGTTATCTTTGAGCATATCCTCCAGCTGCTCAGAATCCAGCTCATCGCACAGAAGGCCGATGTCAATATCACCCACGACCTTTCCGAAATGAACAGCTGTTTCGACCATTGGAAGAGCATGATAAAGATCCGAAGAAAGGCTCAGCAATATTATCCCCTTCTCCTCAGAGAACGCTTCAGCTGAAGGAAGATGCTGCTGGAAGTAGCCAGCCATCCCTTCGATCTGGCTGTATTCATCTCCAGTATATCTGCCGCCGGTGACCCTGACCAGGTCCTCATGATCAAACTCGCCTATGAAAAAACCCACAGGAAGCCTTCCGCTGCAGTACCTGTATACAGAATCGAACCATGCTCTTGATTTTCTGTCCATAATAGTCGATAGATTAACAGGCATTATAAAAATTTAACTAAAAGAATATCAGGATCACTTCCCATTATCTTCAGGGAACTCATGGAAATGAAAATGTCTCTTTCCTCTGCGAAATGAGGAATATGCAACGATGAAAAAGAGGCTTGCGAAAAGATATAGCATGAATGCAAGACCATATTGCTGCTTTGCATGCTGAAAATAACCCTGAATTATCGAGAATATGAAAAGAGAGACACTAAGGATGGCTGTGCAGTAATACAGTATAGAATGAAACACCTTCGCCCAGTTGATGTTTCGAAGTTCAGCAAAATCATCATATATGTTCATCTGGGGCCGATCATATTTCTCCTTATAGGACTTGGTATTTTTCTTCAGTGATTTCTTTTGAGACTTCTTATTTGCTCTCTTAGCTTTTTTCTTTGCCATTTTTGTGAAAATCATCAGCCGCTGGGGAAAAGCACGAACTTAAGGATCAGGAAAAGTATCTCTATTCCTACAAAGACTCCGATTCCGATAAGCGCAGTCCTGGTGAGCCTGTTTGCGACAATATCACCCATGTCGCCTATCTTCTCATTTACCCGCTCAAGAAGGTTCTTATGAAAGTACATGAGGTTATCATTTAAGTTTCCAGAATTCTCATTAAACTTATCTATTCTCTCAATCAAAAGCCGCAGCCATTTCTTGTCCACAGCAGCAAAAGACCCCATAAGTTCATTGAGCTTCATGACCTGGCCTTTTATCGCATCTTTTTCCTTCGAGAACTGCTCAAGGTCATTCTTTAGCTTAGCCATTGTCTGGTTTATCGAGTCGAAGTTTCCGGCAATATCCTTCTTAAGATCTGCCATCTTCTCGATAAGCTCACTGGTCCTATGCACGTCACCCGCAGCATAGCCTCCGGCAACAGCGTCAGTAGAACTGAGTCGCTGATTTATCGCCTCAATGCTGGTAGAAAGGATACGGATCTGTTGTTCCATATTAGTCAGTTGTTCTTTTTTCTCACCACCGTCGAAAAGTCCCATGATTATAACCCCTTTTTTAGTCCGATTGAACGGATTTAACACAAAATTATCTGTTATATCAAGCTAATGATAGAAAGGTCTATTTAAAACTTTGTAATAATACCAGAGTGATAAAAAAGTTAGTATATCGCTTGAAACATCAAATAATAAAATTTCCCACTGAAGGGTATATACAAATGTTTTTAAATACAATTATAACCAAAGATATAAAGGTGGAGTATTATGATTGAAAAGGGGCAGGAAGTAATACAGGTTGAGTGTGGAAATTGTTTCAGGAGTCTGTCTTCGATTTCTCTTTCAGCAGAATGCAGAAAATGCATAAAGACAAGGGAATTCGAACGAGTAAGGCTGAAATCAACTCTTTTCACAAAAGAATACAATGACAAGTTCAGGCTGATATCAGTCAATCCTTTCTTTATGGATGTATCACTCGGAACAATAAACGAGCGGGTGAGGATAGTCAAATCCTACAAGCTTCCAAAGACCGACGCGTTCGTAACCATCCTAAAACGGCTGGATTCTGTTGGATACATATATTATCTTCGGATTCCGGAGATGTCTATGAATTTTGAGGATCTCATGAGGATGCGCAAGGAAGTCGATGAATTCAAGAAGGAAGGCGTAACAAAGAACGAATACATACAGAGATGGTATCTGAAATATGGGATACTCGAACATCTCATGTTTGATGAGAAGGTATTGGAGATAAACATCAATCCACCCGGATTCAAGACTGCGCTGAGAGTGGTGCATGCAGATGTAGATGAATGCACGACAAACATCTTTCCTTCTGGTGATTTTCTGGACTATCTTGGGACCAGGATGAAGATATCGACAGGCCGCCCCTTAAACAAGGCCCAGCCACAACTTGATGGAGAGATATTGATAGAGAACCAGAAAGGCAGGGTAGCAGCGATAATTGACCCTTTCTCTGTATTTGGCACTGGTTATTCGATCAGAAAGCACAGGGACAAGCCCTGGACCCTACCTCTTTTCATAGATGTCAAGCAGGTAAACGGATGGTTCTCTGGTCTTCTTTCCATGGCGATTGTGCACGGAAGGACCTTTCTTTGTGCAGGACCAAGAGGATCTGGAAAGACTGCTCTTTTAGGCTCTCTGCTTCTTGAGATACTGCCTAAATACAGGATAATAACAATCGAGGATACCCAGGAGTTACCTATAGAATCATACAAGAAGCTCGGCTACGATCTTCTTCCGCTGAAGGTGAGATCAGCTCTTATGAAGACTGGCATGGAAATCCCATTCGACATCGGACTTAGGACATCTTTGAGGTTAGGCGACTCATGCCTGATAATTGGAGAGATCAGAAGCAAAGAAGCAAAGGTGCTTTATGAGGCTATGAGGGTCGGTGCGATGTCCAACACTGTCGCTGGAACGATTCACGGAGACTCTCCTTATGGTGTGTTTGACAGGGTGGTGAATGATCTGGATGTTCCGAGAGGATCATTCAAGGTCACAGACCTGATAATAATAGTGAACCAGATAAAATCTCCTACAGCCCAGACCAGGGTGAGAAGAGTGTTGAAAGTCACAGAAGTGCTCAAGGACTGGGAAAATGAACCAAAGTTCCAGGACCTGCTTGTCTATGATCCAAGAAAGGATGAGCTTGTCCCCACAAAAGCACTTCTGAACGGGGATTGCGTGCTGATAAAGGACATCATGGCAGTGAGCAAAGGATACAAGACCTACAATGACGTTCTAAAGGACATCCAGCTGAGATCATGGGCAAAGACAACGCATTATGAACTCGGCAAGAGCAACAAGGAACTTCTGGAAGCGCCTTATATCTCAAAAGCGAATATACTGTTCACGAACCTGTTTGAATATTACAAACCACTCCAATCTGCAAAGCAGGAGAGTCAGTTCAGGCAGGAATTCGAGAAATATCTGAAGAAGATATTATACAAGTAGAGGGTTTTTTTGTGAGTTTTATAAAGATATATGAATGGGGGAAGAAGTCACCATTAAAATTTTCATCTGCTGGGGTAGACAAGAAACTCAAGTTTGTCGAGTTCCCATACAGAAGCGAGGCAGTCATCGGCCTTGCCATGACCATCTTTGTGATCTCTCTCATTCTTTCTGGTGCTGCTTACGTGCTTTTCCCAGAAACTGCAATCCAGACTACAGAAGGAGTAAAATACTCTCGCCCATTCCTGGGAATGTTTCTGACCTACACCTTCTTCTTTATCGGTTCCATCCTTGCGATTGCAGCATATGTATATCCGGTCAACATATTCTATAGTCAGCGCATGATAAACTACTCAGAGGAGATGCTCAAGGCCATAATGAGGATCTCAACATATATATCGCTGAATTCAAGCATGGAATATGCGATAGTCCTGACAAAAGAACACCTTTGGGGTACATTATACACCCAGTTCAACGACATAGTGAAGCAGTTGAGGCTGAGGGAGCATAATACCCTTGGAGAAATATTCGAGAAATACACACCTATATGGAACGAGGTTAATCCTGACTTCGTAAAAGCCCTGAGGCTGATTGAGACTGCCTCGATGTCTGCTGAAAGCGAAAGAGACAAGATCTTAGCAGAGGTTCAGGAATCTTTGATTATAGCCTACCACACTGCAGGAAAGAGGATGGCAGAGGACCTCTCTTCCAAATCAAAAGCTCTGGTCGCAGTAGGTGTCCTTTTTCCGATAATCTCGCTCATGCTTCTTCCTCTTGTGTCGGTTTTCATGCCTGATTTTCTTCAGCCCGCTCTTCTGGCATTCATCTATGATGTCCTGTTCCCATCGCTTCTGCTCATAATATCTCTCAATTTTGCCGCCCGAAGGATTCAGGTAGATACAATCAGGCTGACCCAATCTCCCTTATATCGTCCATTCAACATATGGCTCTATATGATTGGAGTAATGATAATTGTTTCATTTGCAATACCAACTATTCTGCACCTGACAGTCATTGATCTCACCACAAAGATCGGGATAGAGAATGAGTATTCATTCAGCGCGATCGTGATGTGTTGGTTCCTCTCATTCGGTATATTCCTGGCATCGATAATATTATCATATATATACATACGAAAGAACGAAAAACTTTGGAACGAGGTTTCTGAGACAGAGCATGATCTTCCGCATCTTCTCCAGACATTCGCGACTTATCTCACGCTAAACAAGTCCATCGAAAGCATAATACCTGAAATAATAGACGATTATAAGACACACGGTTTCTCCAAGCACCCTGTTGTGAAGTTCTTCTCAAAGATGATGCATGAGCTGCGGGTGAGCAAGAAAAGCATAGCTGAATTGACAAAGAAGATGCTTCCTAGGATATGTCCTTCAAAGAAGGTCTCCGGCACCCTTGAGCAGGTTATTTCATTTACAGACATCTCCCAGGACTCCGCAGGAAAAGCAGCAAAGACCATCAGGAGCCAGACGACTGCGATATATGAGCTTGATGACTACATAAGGACGCTTCTATCAGAGACAGTGAGTCTGATAAATATTACAACTTCATTTCTCGCGCCTATGCTTTGCGCAGCAGCGGTCCTGATGTCGGTTGCGATAGTGAAATCATTAAATTATATCACCTCGATTCTCCAGGGAATAGCAGAGTCTTTTGGTTCAAGTGAGATGGGAGGACTTGAGATAGTCAAGATAGAGGAGATAATCCCTCCCTCCATAATACTTGTGATTGTATCGATATACTTAATAGAGACAGTTCTGGTCCTGAGCCTGTTTTCATCCAACATAAAGATAGGCCAGGATAACTTCCAGATAATAAAGACTATTCTTTCAAACCTCATGGGATATATAATATTCAGCGTAATACTTCTGGCTGGTTATTATGTGATAATAAACTATGTCTTTGAGTCTGTATTTACAGCATAGCAAAAAAGAGCAAGGATTATTCTGGAATCGCTCAGATACTGCAAGACTATTCAGACAATAACCCAATAACCACAATAGTTAAATACAACTGCAGCTATTTATCCTAAAGCATGCAAAAAACCATAATGATCATAATAGGTGTTATAATTTCCACGATAGTCGCAGCGATCATCCTCTACAGGGTGTTGGATTTTGTGGCGAACAACTAGAAAATGGAGACCGTAGAGATAATCATATTTTTCATGTTCACGATAATCCTAGGTTCGCTTCTGATAGCGTTCATAGTAGGATTTGACGTGGGCGGCATCTACAGCTCGATAAAAGGAGCCGTGTCACCTGATGAAGAGCCGAAATTCGAAAAGATTGGTCTTGATGAGTTCCCGAAAAAGCTGTTCTTGTTCAGAAACAGCTGCGAGAACACAGATCAGAACAGGACAGTCACATATTATCTGAAAGGCAACGGAACCCTGAAGAAGAGCGACATATTTGACATAGTCAAGGCACTCAACTGGTGCAACAACATCCAGTCACAGGAACAGGGATGCGGGACAAGAGAAGACATAATAATGCCGCCGAACATAACACTGCCGGATCTTGTAACGATCAACTGCGAACAAGGAGAAAGATTGAGGATAAGCTGATAAGATGGAGATAGATATATTGATATATTTCGGAGTGGCAGTCCTGATTGGCGCTCTGGTCCTCGGATTCATAACAGAATGGGATTTTGTGAAAGACAGTGAGGATCTCTCGAAATTTTACCTTGATGAAGATACAGGCAGGGAATTTCAGAAAAAGAACCCTGAAGGTTTCTCAGTAGCTGCATTTGAATACTTCAAGCAGTGCAACTATTCAACTATGGCATACAACGAGTCTTACTATGTCTATTCTGAGGATATTGACCTGCAGGAACTCAACAGGTCTGTCATGTTCGGCTTCTATCTTAATCTCCAATGGTGCGGCACTATCCAGTCCAAAAACCTCAGCTGCGGATGGCGCGAGGATGTGAATATCAGCCCGTCTGAGCTTCCTGAAATTTTCGAGCTGAGCTGTATCAACGGCACATTGTTCATAAGACCGATAGGCTAAAAAACAATTTCAGGACATACTCAAAAAGAGCTATTATGAAATCCTGGCCTACTTCACCGATGTTTCACATCGGTTCCGCCAGGCCCTACGCTCTGGCCCGCAGACCTGCCATGTAGGGCGTGCGCCAACCATAAATGGTTGGCTTAGCCCAACTGAGGATATTGCCTAAAGATATATATTCTCATAGCACAGACGGCTAGGATTTCATAATAGCTCTCAAAAAGAAAAAATTAATAAACAGAAAATTTAAATAATATAGCATATCCATCTTAATCCATGGAAAGCGCTGAATTGCTGGTCTATTTTTTGATTGCCGTGATCATCGGAGGACTGGTTCTCGGCACTTTCAAGGCATTGGATTACCTCGGATACCACAAGGAGCTCAAGGAAAAGATAAAGAGCAAGGAGGAAGTATTCAATGTCGATAAGACAGGATTTCCAAGAGAACTTGCAAAAAGATGGAAAAGGTGTGGATATGGCTCGCAGAATAAGACATTCAGCCTGTACGTCAATGAGGAAGGCACGCTCAACAGAAGTTTTGTGGTTGACAGGCTGAATATGGAGAATTTTTGCGAGGATGAACTCATTGATTGTTATGGAAAAAAGGGCAGGTTCGAGATATTCAATCAAACAGAGATTCCAGCCTTGATTTCAATAAGGTGTTACAATCAGACATTGATTGTTGAAAAAGTAGGATAAAAAATGGAGTTACCGATCAGGATCATGATAGTTCTTTTCGTGGCATTAGTTGTCGGAGCGATGATGATCGCCTTTGCACGGCAGGTACTTCTCGACGGATCAAAGACAGCTGTTCCGATGCCGACAGACGAGGATGAGGACGACGTCATCACTTTTCCTGTACTCAAGACAGATCATATAACAACGCTTGGCAACACCTGCATCGAGAAATGGAAAGGCAAAGCCCTCAGCCGGGAACGTTGTTTTGTCGTATTGGCTGAGCAAAGCGATTTTGTGGTCTTTGATGCCTGGGACAACCTGGAAGCAGAAAACCCTTCAACCACCATATGGTTCCACGAGGATATAGAGGACAACGAAAAATCGATGGTTATATATTTCGACCCTACCACAATCAACAACACTTTGGAGATCAATCCTACATGAAGTTCATATTTATAAAAAACGAGGTGTAAATCAATATGATGTTTCGGAATAAAAAAGGGACAGACAAACCAATTGAGATCTTCATAGCATTATTCGTGATATTAGTGGTTGCTATGGTAATCCTGAAGATGTTTCAAAGCCAGATCTCTGATAAATCAGCTCAGCTGGCTGAAGAGACGCAAAAAGAGAAGATAAACTCACTGAAAAAGGACCTTGACCAGTTCTGTCAGAAAAAATGCAATGAGGCCGGGTCAAGCAGGAGAAGCCAGGTGCAGTACTGCATATCATATTTCGAGACAGATCCCAATGATGACCTTGACGGCGACGGGCAGTTGGCGTCTACCGGGGATTACATAGACGAGATAACTGATGGCCTTATAGGCTTTTGTGAGGACAGGATATATTGTCCTGCCTACAATGATGACTGTGGAAATCTCAACCCTGAAAGATGCAAGGAGATAGTCTGCGAATGGATGGCTGAGCAGAATGCATTATCGACTGACGAAGAACTTACTCAAAAAGTATTCGGAACAATAACCAACTTTGAAGACGAATATCTTACTCCAGGTAAATGCTTTGACAGCTTGACAAAGAGTCAGCTGGAGAAGCACTGGTTCACCAACATAGTCAAGATGAAATCACCTTTCGATGGAGAGAATTTCTGCTATTATGATGTTGGTACCTGCTATGGTATGAGGGACCTTAGGTCTGCTCAGGATTATTATGGAGAGGATCTTGGCGGATGGTGCCTGTCTTTCGACGATTTCGCTGACGCTTTCGGAGCGACCGAGGAAGAGTAAGCGATGGAAGAGACAGTTTGGCTTGCATTCGGTATAATCGCTGTAGTGATAGGCGTAGGGATTGTGATAAGCCTTCTTGTAACTGATAAGGAAGAAGCTAAGATAGATGGGTTTAAACAGGCACTTGATCGTATGGAGAAATTCTGTAAAGGTGTCTGCAGTTCGCCTGCAGACTCTTTTGACTCTATTGAGGTAGAACTTCCTTCAGGCCTGCATATCTACTCGACCGATACAAAGATATGCGGAAATTTCAACACCTCGAATGACCCGGATTACCTAGAGAACTACTGTGTTGTGTGCAACCCCTGCGATGTTAACTCACCTGGCCTTGATCTGGACACAGAAATAGCCAAGGAGACTTTCTCTTTCCACGAATATACATGTTTTTTCAACAGGACAGAAAATGATATCCAGATGGAATGCAAAGGCTGACAGTGCATCGGCTCTCGTCATGTGGCTTGTCACAGTCACAGCAGCGATCATTCTTGGATATTGGATACTGACAACAACCAAACCGGTCCACATAGAGATAAAGAACATAGACAATGAGCTTGAGACTCTTCAGCAATCCTTATCAACAGCATGCGGGCTTGAGTACTATAGATGGAAATACAACCCAAAGCTGATTAAAGGCAATGTGATGATCAGGAACAGCAGGGTATGCATCGACAACCAGCACTGTAGAGCATTTTATTATCGCAATGAAGAACCAGATGTTGTTGATGGCGATCTTGTGACAAACATGACTAATGTATGCCCGGACCCGGCGCACTGCAATCAAATCTATTATTATTCAGACGAAGATATGCAGATAAACGGAAGTGAGATAATTATCAGGGATATAGTGGAATGCGAACCCTCGAATCGCATAGTCAGATGCCTCCCCTTGGTCTGCGATACAGGTACATTCATCGATATAAACTTAAGGGACGTAATTTATGTCGAGATAAAGCATGAAAATGGCACATTCAATATCAACCGGTCCCTTCTTGGAGAATAAGAAGGGAATGTATGCGATTGTCACGACAATCTTTTTCGTATTCATCCTTATTTTCGGAGCGATAGCTTATGTAGGGATCTCGCGAATGATGGGCAAGGTCCAGGCTGAGGCAGATGACCAGCTGATGAAATACAACCATATCCAGATAGTAAAAGACAGGATAATGTCCATGGCCTGCTATACCCAGAACCTTGAAGAGACAAGACTTAATGATACCTGCAACATATCCTCTGATATGGTGGCTGGGTATAGGTTTGTCATGCACAGGTTCAGGAACTGCACAAACACATCAAAGCAATGGGACCATGGGGATGTTGAGCATTTCAAGAAAAGCTTCAAATACATGGTACCAATCAGGTCCAATCAGACTGGTTTCATGTGCCCGGGAGAGCTTTTCCTGTATTACTAATGAGAGGATAGAACAAAAATGGATGTCATCCAGAACATATTCGGTGCGATAATGCTCCTTTTGTTGATAATATTCGGAGCGATAATGTATACTTCGAACCTCGCAAAGGATATTGACAAGGACATAGAGATTGAACAGGATACGTTCAAAAAAGACATATATTCGACAAACCTAAACACGATAATCAGGCTCAGCGAGCCGATATCCCAAAAAGAATACGGAAGGCTGATAGCCGACTCGATCTATTACAGGACAGACAATCTGACTTTCTCGAATGTGACAATCAACATAACAAGGGACCTCAAAGGACTCCTAGACTGTTCATTGGGTGAGAACAGGTACTTCCTGGAAGCAGAGCCCAGAATCGTTCTCCTTAGCCTGAATTTCATCCTGGACGGGTCAAAGACCCTAAAAGAAGAAAGGGCAACCCTTGCATCTCAGATCCTCGAGCTCAAGGAAAAGATGAGAAAGAAAGTCAACGAGACATTGAAGATTAGCCGCGATGACCGGCTTGTGGTCATAAACATCTATTCTCTCCTGGACAACGAGATATGTGAAAATGAGTTCAACATATCTAAGTCAGATCCTGACATCAATTGCTATGTTATTCAGGAAGATGACATGTATTATGTACCTGCGCCGATAAATACATCCTCAGTCACGATTGACGACGAATCCCTGCAGACATTCAAGGAGAAATACAACATGACACATCCATTTAATGAAACCTGGAGAAACGCGACAACCCTAAGCTCCAGGCTGCAGTATATATCCTCCTCTGATTGGGGATACGGAACAGCATATGCAATATACAGGAACAACCGGACCGACCTATCCAAGATAACCATCTTCTTTCCTATGAGCGACCAGCTCTCTACAAGCTCGATAAACGAAGACTGCTTCTGGCTTGATGCTGGCTCTGGAAAGAACGATTGTGCATTCCCTGTCTGCAGCATATGTATGGAGACCTGCAGTGATCCCAGGTCGATTGTGAGGTCTGATCGGTCTATACTGGCTGCTATAAACGCCTCAAAGGACTACAACGCCATCATAAACCCGATATACAGCTATAACTGTGACTATGAGAATATCTATTACTTTGGGGATAACACCACAACGCTTGCGACAGCGACATCCGATTCCGGATGGAATGCCTGTGATGATGCAGCAATGTGCGGGCCCAGCTGCGGAACATATGGATCGAATCCTCAACCGACATGGTGCTCGCAGGCTTCGTGCACAGGATGCTCAGAAGCTGCAGGTGGTGTCTGCTTCCACGACGAATGCACATCACAGATCCAGTCGCATATGGACCTCATGGCTCAGGAGACTGGCGGCGGAGTGATAAACCTCGATAACATAAGCCAGATGAATCTTGACATAGAGAATGTGATTGAGAATAATATCGATGAATACGCCTTTCGAATAGGCAACAAAGATTACGACAGGGTTCGTGATGTAGTCGAAAGGACAATTCCAATGCCCAACAACGTGATGATAGACATAAGGCTCTGGGTATACAAGGACACAGAGAACGCGACAAGGTTCAACTGTTCGTTCCTGGATTAGACGAAAAGATCATCTGCGATATAGTATGCCTAGCCGGTGAATTTTATTATTCCCCTGCATTTCTTCGAGCCGCATTTGCATCTCATGGCCGGTCCAGGGATATTGAATAAAGAATAATCGCTTGTGATCTCCTCTCCTTTCTTTATATCCCTGATAGCAACATCTGAGCATTCATCCACGACCTTGGTGTTCGGGTCGCACGAATGGTTCACATATCGCGCAGGAGGATTCTGGAGAAGGAATTTGCCGTGAAAAGGTGAAAGATATCTCTTTTCATGCTCATCTAATTCATCAACCTCATCCTGACCGAGAATTCGGCTTGTATCCCACTTTAGGACAACCTCGCCCTTCTGAAATTTCCTGTCAGCAAAAACCCCTTTTCCTTCGATTTTTGAATCCTTAATAATAACATCAGCCATCTGCCACAATCAATGGTATCTAATATTAATAGTTTTCTAAAAAAAAGAATAAGGAAAGGGAAGATAAAAGAAAAATAAAAAAATGCTCACTTAGGTGGTGGGCAGGTTCCGCACTGAAAGCCACCTACCTTGCAGCAACCCTCTTCTTTGTCGCATATCAGGTCGGCCCCACAGCAGATCTTATCCTTGTACTCTGTCGTTGCTGAGCATTTTCCTGATGAGCTGCACTCGCCTGGTATCCCGCACTCATTGTCCAGGTTGCATGGTGCACCTTCAGTTCCTCTGCAGCTGCCGTCCTGGCATGTTGCAGTACAGCCGCCTGTCGGAGAGCCGCACGGATTGCCATTCTGCGAAGAATCACCTACACAGCTGCCGTCCTGGCATACCTTGCATTCGCCGCAGGAATCTCCGTTCTGGTCAGGATCAGCCTCACAGCTTCCGTCTCCTGCGCACCTTTTGCATGCACCGCATACAGAATCAAGACCTGCATTTACTGCACACTGGAACGGGTCATCTGCACACTGCATGCATGGCTTGTCATCAGTGACGCAATAGTCCCTTGAACCAGGTATACCCTGGCTGCATGTCCCATCAGCAGCGCATTGTGCGCACATTCCGCACTCTGTTCCGACCTGATCAGGATCTGCAACACATGCTCCTGCAGTAGATGGAGAACAGATCTTGCAGTTCTGGTCTGCTTTTTCTCTTTCAGTCATACCAGTTACATCCTCATTGCACGCAGATTCTGTTGCGACTGTAAGTGTACACATCTCATCATATGTACCTGGACCAAGCCCATTGCACCTTGTGCATGGATCTGCTCCTCCAGCTACACTGCAAAGGATTCCATTTCCGGCAATCCCAGTAGCCGCTTCAGGCGGATTTGTCTCGCACGCACCATTGACACAGACATCACACTCTGTACCGTCTGTTCCGCATGGTAGCCCGTTCATGACTCCTCCAGAATCAGCAACACAGTTTCCGTTCGCATCACATACCTCACACTCAGTATCTGAACCACAGACAAAATTCACAAAGGGTCCGACGCACTCCCACGAGCTTGCCTGCTGAGGGTCGCCGCCTGAATACTGGCATCCATAGCATGTATCACAGCTTATTGGACATGCAAGACCCACATATCCTATCCTCTTCTGGTTATGTGCCAGATATCCGTTTGCAAAGAAGTTCTTGTTCTTCTCGACTTTCTTCAGAGTATAGGTCTGCACATCTCCTTTCTTGTATTCAATTGAGACGATCTCATCAAATGCTCCGCCCTCGACCATGATTGAATCACTGACCTCAAGCTGCAATATCGAATCAAGCTTGTACCCTCTCTGAGCTGCATCGACTTCGACAGCAGCCCATCCTGTCTCACCAGATGCCTTCCTGGTGTACATAGGATGGTCATTCGTAAGTTCTAATTCTTTGCCGCTTTTAAACTTCAGGACATATACGCCTTCTCTGATAGGTTTTTGCAGGTCGAGCACTTCTGCTGGCTCATAATCGCCTGTAGCAATGTTGTATGTCATCACCATGTCTCCAATCTTCACGTTCTCGATTGGCATGGTTGTCCCATCCGACATAGTCACCGGAGTTCCGGCAGTAAAACAGCACTTGTTATGTACAAGCAGTCCGTCAGCATAGAAGTTGTCATAACCGCTCACCTCTCTGAGGTTATAAGTCTTAACAGTCCCATCTGTATATGATATATCCTCGACAAGAAGCCATGTCTTGTCCTCACGCAGGATTCTATCACCCTCCTCAAGACTAGCAACATCATCTATTGACTTTGTTTCCTTGTAGGTCTCTTCAGGTACGATTGATGCCCATGTCTCTTTTCCATCTGCCTTCTTAACATAGAAAGGATGCTCGTTCGTAACTTGTATTGTGGATCCATCTTCAAAACCGATTGTATACAGACCTTCTCGGACTGGAGATTCAAGCTGCAGCACTTCTGCTTCCCTGAACTCTCCTGTATCGATATTATATCCGATGACCATATCGCCTACTTTCACATCCTCAATAGATTTCCTTGACCCATCAGCCATGGATATCTCTGTTCCCGCAGGAAAACACGACCCACCTGGACAGGTTGTCGCATCATCAGCCCAGTCAAGCGGATTCATAGGGGAAGGACAGTCCTGCATGGCTGAGAAGCTTACCTCAAACTCAGCATTCAGGTTCTCAAGATCATTCTTACCCTCCACACTTATGCTCGGATCCTCGCATGTGAAAGTTGCGATGAAAGACGCATATTTATTTATTGCAAGATATCCGACCTTCATGGCCTGTCCAAGCTCTCCTTCGACTTCATTAGTGAACTCGACAAGCTCTCCTGAACAGGTTGTCTCTGTCTCTTCACCGATATATTCAGCCTCGAGCTCCTGTTGTACTTCGATCTCTGGCCTCTCCTGAGCAGGGTTGCCTGGTGTATTTGGGCAGCCTGTTGAAGGAACGGTCACAGGATCGCTGTACTGATACATCTTGTACTCTCCATATGGTTCATTCGCATTATAATGTGTCTCATCAAGAGGAACGACTGTAATCCCTTTGTTTGCGACAGCCGCAGCAGTCCAGTTGATCTTCTTCTTGTTCTCGACCCTGAGCTTATCGATCTTATAGCTGCAAACTACAGAAAGACCTGCATCTTCGAACCTCTGGTTCAGTTCTGCAAGAGATGCATCGAGTGCGTTTCTGACATCCTGATCAGTAAGCTCGATGCTCTGTACGATCGCAGGAGGAAAAGTAGCGTTTTCGCACATACAGTCTGCTGAGACGATCTGGCAGCCTGTCGCCCTGAATGCAAGGTCTCTCATATGGTCATGGAGATTTCCACTATCATCTTCATGCCATTTGTATATATGATAATACATCTGCCAGACCGGCCATTCCCAGTCATAAAGTTTTGATATATCCTCAAAGGACTCAAGGTTCTCCTTATCAAGCCCTACTTTTGCATTATCAGAATCCAAAGAAAGAACACCTTTATTTTCAAGGGATTCAAGATCTGCCGGCACATCGAGCAGAACCTCGATTTCCTCCTCGATATAATAATCAGGATTCTGATCCCGAAGGTTCGAAACAGCCTCGTCTATATTGCTCTCTATCAGGCTTTTTAGCGATTGCTTGGCTTCATCAAGGCCTGGTGGTACAGGATAATTACAGTACTGGACCTTGTTCTTGTCTGAAAATCCATTGTGGAGCCATTCCTGTATACCTACTTCCATCGCCATCTTAAGGGCATTATCTGCCTCAGTGGCGACTCTTGGCTGTTCATTGACTTCGGGCTCCTCATTAACAGAAACGTTCATAAGAATCACACCTAAAGCCACAACCACGACGACTACAATCACCGCAGCAACAACATTAGCTTTTTTATTCAGATTTCTCATCATAACTCCTCCTCCAAAATCAGCATGATTTCATGCAAATTTAATTCACCAGCGGTTTTTAAGATTCATTCATCAAGTGAATATTATATTTAAAATTTTCCAGTTTCCTTTTTTTGCGGCATTTGCGCGGCGCTCTGATTACCAGCAGATGCATTTGCAGGCCCTGAAACACCGCCTGCAGGCGGATTGGCAAAAAGGTTATTCTGGACACCTGGCTTTGATTTGCCGCCTTTGTTCTTTGTGTTCACATAATAGAACAGGAAACCGCCGACCATCAGCACAAGGATGATTATCAAAACATAGAACAAGTAATCAAGACCAGTGGCCGTACTGCCTGCATCATCTTCAGTATCATCTATTTCTTCATCTTGGATTGGTGTTGTGTCTGGCTCTCTTGTCCTTCTCAGGCCGGACCCATCATCAGATAGGTCGTCATCTTCTCCTCTAGTAAGACCAGTGCTTTCATCATCTGGATCATCTCCTGTATTTCTGGGGGGCCTGGTTCTGCCAGTCTCAGGAGAATCATCATCATCTGAATCATCACCACTATCCCCTCTGCCGCATCTCCTTTTAGTAGATGGTTTTCCATCAGATGTTCCGCAATCATTGTTATCAGTGACTGTTCGTGACTCATAAGTTCCGTCGCATTCTCCCCAATCACCCACCTCCCAATCAGGGGTACAAGGTGTAGGGGTTGGTGACAGCGTCTCGGTAGGAGTTGGTGTAGGAGTCGGTGTGGCAGGAAGTACACACTGTCCTGCCTCGCAGGTATATCCTGACTGGCAATCATTCCATTGGCAGTTATGGCAATACTCATCATCAGATGAACCGCATTCTATAGCATCACATTCCCAGTCATCAGAATCGATACAGGCTCCGCTGCTGCCGTATATAGAGCACCAGGTGCAGTTGACTTGAGAATCACAGTCACCCATACTGTCTATATCACTGCATATTATATCAGGCGGGCTTGCATCTACCTCAACCTGATTATCGCACGATATCGCAGATGAATCACTCATCATATCTACCATCCAGATTCCTGAAAAAGAATATGTTCCCTCTGTGGATGGTGCAGTTAGAGTATATTGCAGGGTCTCAGTAGTCGGACTGTCATAATTCAGGTATTTTATATGATATTGCTCGTCGTCATATAGATCATTGTCTTTTGAGACCAGGCTGAATTCTGAAGGATAAACATCATCTACAGCCATGACCTCGCTGCTGGCATCAGGCTCTATCTCAAGAGAGACAACAATGTCGCTGCCTGGCTCACAAATCCGAGGAGTTATTGTCCTGCAGACGCCAAGACCCATGACTTGAATAGATAAATATAACAGAATGATTAGCTGGATAATAACAAATATCATCAGCCTCTTTTTTAAAAATACTCCCATTCTTTTTTTTTATACCCAGATTCATTTATATATTTTTTGATTTTATTTTTCTTCATGAGATTAATCAGCGCTTTGATTCTTAATTCGCCGATTAATCATAAATAATATAAATAATCAGATTTTCATATTCTGAAATGACGTTATATCTGGTTGGCATAGGTCTCTGGGACAAAAAAGACATCTCTGTGAAAGGTCTTGAGATAATCCGCAACTGCTCTGAAATATATCTTGAGAGCTATACTTCAAAACTCAACACATCTATATCAGAACTTGAGAAATTCTACGGAAAGAAGATAAATATAGCTAGCCGTGAGTTCATAGAGAATAGGTTCAGTGAGATAATCGAGGAAGCGAAAAAGGCAGATATCGCAGTCCTGATAATTGGCGATGTATTTTCTGCAACAACACATATCAGCCTTTTTATACAGGCAAAGAGGGCAGATGTCAAGGTATCAGTCATACACAACGCATCAATTGTAAGTGCAATCGGAATTGTTGGTCTTGAGATCTACAAGTTCGGAAGGACAACATCAATTCCATTCGAGAATCAGAAGGTATATTCTCCGATTGATGTGATGAACAGCAACAAGGAGCATGGTCTTCACACATTATTTTTGTTTGACCTAGAACCGAAGAATGACCGGTACATGAATATCAAAGAGGCGTTACAGTTCCTGATCGACAAAGGCATAGATCAGAACGAAAAAGCAGTTGGTATCGCAGGATTGGGATCAGATGATCCAAACATATTCTATGGAAAGCTCTCACAACTGCAGGATATCGAGACAGAGAAATATCCGCAGTGTCTAATAATACCCGGGAATCTTCATTTCATGGAAGAGGAAGCATTAAATGTATGGGACATCGAAAAAGAAGATAATGCTGACCAGCTTCCTGATGCACCAGTTCCTGAAGAGAATCCAAAGCCAAATGAGGAGACACAGGAAGAATTCAACAAAACAGAGAAAAAAGAACCGTCAGAAGACAAACCTGATGAAGACAAGAGCTGGAAGGATTATCTCAAAGAAAATGATCTTGCGTAGATGATTGGCCAGGCCCATGATTGCCCTGCATCTTTTTCAACCATTAAATTAATAAATGGCATCTGAGTCCTCATTCTCTTATTGCAGCCCCATGGTGTAGCGGCCAATCATCGTGCCCTTTGGAGGCATGGACCTCGGTTCGAATCCGGGTGGGGCTATATATTTTTCTCAACAGCCCACCCCGAACAGCTATGCCCTTTCCTCATCCAAATACTAAAGGCGTTCAAATAATAAAGATAAGCTAGTCCTACCCTATTATTTTCTCAACTTCTGCAGGACATTATATATTAACTTCATCCCTGCGTCATCCTCCATTGACAGGAATGATTCAGGATGGAACTGGACGCCTGCAAGAGGCAGCGACCTATGTTGGGCAGCCATTATTATCTGTCTGCCCGTACCATCATCTGTTCTCGCCAGGGCATCAAACTCCGCTGGAACATTGTAGACACCCAGGGAATGGTATCTCGCAAAGTAGGAGCATTCAGGATCCAGGCCTGCCAGGATCCGGTCTCCATTATGATATATCTTTGACTCTGCACCATGGACAGCTTCTGGCAGGACCACGACTTCTTGTCCGAAATAATGCATCATTGCCTGGAATCCCAGGCAGATGCCGAATATAGGATAATCCTGGCTGTACTGTTCAAGCACATCCAGGTAATTTCCTGCTTCCTTCGGCCCGTTTGGCCCGGGTCCGAGTATGATAAGCTGCGGTTCTTGGTTCGCAATCGTCTCCAGGTCGCAGTCGCTTTTGAACATCTTGAGGTCCAGCTGAGGTTCTGCTTCCAAAAACTTGTATGCGATAAGATCAGCGAATGAATCATGATGGTCTACGAACACTGCTTTCATTTTCTAAGCACCTCTACAGCCAGGTTTGATTTTAGTGCAATCTCCCTGGCTTCACTTTCTGGAACAGAATGCGCGACAATCCCAGCTCCTGCCCTCATGTAAGACATCTCATCTTTCACATGCACGCTCCTGATGGTGATTCCGGTATTGCAGTCGCCGTTGAATCCTATATAGCCGACTGCTCCTCCGTAGAAATTCCTTCTTGAGCTTTCCGTTTGATCGATAGCCTTCATCGCCTCGGCTTTCGGAGCACCGCTGAGGGTTCCGGCAGGGATGGTTGTAAGAAGCGCATCAAGAGCATCAACACTGTCCCGAAGATTGCCCCTGACTCCGCTGACTATATGATAGAGGTTTGGATAGCTTTCAAGCGTGAAGAGATCAGTGATCCTCACGCTGCCCTGCTTTGAAAGCCTGCAAAGCTCGCTTGTTGCCAGGTCGACCAGCATCGAATGCTCTCTTCTCTCTTTCATATCAGTCAGCAGCCCGATCCTGGCCCTGGCATCCTCGCGAGGATTAGGGGATCTTTTCACTGTGCCTGCAATAGGCCGGATCTCGATCTCACCATTCACGATCTTGATGTGCAGCTCAGGCGAGGCGCCGTATAGGTATTCACCATCTCCCAAGGAGAAGTAAAAAGAATACGGTGACGGATTGAGTTCACGAAGCCTTCCGTAGGATTCGATAGGTGGCTGTTCCAGGAAAAAGCCCTGGTTCCTCGAGAGCACGCACTGCATCATCCTGCCTTGCCGAATCTGCCTCACAAGCTCTGCGACCTTTTCCTGGTAATCAGAAATGCTCATGTCCTCGGTCTGCCTGGAAGCAGCAGGTGAAAAACCGTTGTTGTTCAGAATCTCTGCAAGGCCATCATTCTTGTTGTCGAAGAATATTCTCTTGATTCTCGCACGCTCCCTGATATCATCGAAAAAAACGACTGTCGTCGGCAGGAAAAAGGAAAAGTCGCACCCAGGATCGTCACAAAATCTTGTTCCGTAGTCTATGTAATTCCTGGCATAGTCATACGCAAAGGCGCCATATAGCCCGAGATGCTCATCATGAAGGACCTTGAACTTATCCAGGACTGTCCGTATTACATATCCGCTGTTGGGCCGTCTTAAAGATTCGATCACATCTAGGTTCCGGACAGTCTTCTGCTCAACCCTGCCGGATATTTCATCATCCACCATGTTCAGCTCAGCTGCATATGAAAAATCATCAGCTGAGAAATATGAAAGTATCGCTTCCCCTGTCTCGTTGAGAGCCTTTAGCCTGAACCTGTCGTTCTTTCCGCTTATCATGACTGCGGCGCTTGGGACCACGATGCTTTCCCTTCCATAGGCAAGATTTTTAGTCCTGGACTCTAAAAGGAAGCTCGGAACATCGCCCTTTCCAGAGTATCTCTTATAGAATTCAAATGGATTTGAATACTCTATTTCGTCCTGCTCTGTAGCGACCAGTCTCATGGACCTAAAAAATCTAGAACCTTTATTAAAAGCTTGTGTCACAAATAGAAAACTTTATAAGTTATTGTCATATAAACTAAAATAATGTCACAAATAGAACATAGATTCAGGCAGTTTCTGAGCAGGAATCCAGAGCTTGAGACATGTTATCAGGAAGGGCTGATAAACCGGCGTTCACTCGCGCGCTATCTCATAAAGCATAAGATTGCAGACAAGGGCCAACTTGAAGCAGTCATAGCCATGCTGCGCAGGTTTGAATTCAGCAGGGTGACTCATCCAAAGGACATGTTTCCGAAGACAAAGATCAACATAAAGGACAGGATAGTCATACTTGATTTTCAAAAGGAGAAGGAGCTGATCCAAAAGCTTGAGAGGCTGATAGAGAGGACCAATTATGACCGCGGAGATACCTTAAAGATCGTTGTGGGATCAGCATCTGTCAAGGTATTCCTTGACCAGGAAAATGAGACAAAGGTAAAGGACCTGACAGAGAAGTTCACGCTTTCTGGCAGGCTCTCAGACATTTCAGAGATAAGCATGATGTTTCCTGATGAGGCTATCAGGGAAAGAGGCATACTTTCCACGGTCACAAGGGAGCTTGCGGTCAATGACATAAATATCAGCGAGCTTCTGACCGCGACACCGGAACTGTTGATCTACCTAAAGGAAAATCATGTCTTAAAGGCATACGATATACTAAAGAGGCTGCAAAAAGATCAGTGAAAAAAAATTAGAAGCAGCTTCTGAATAATTATTACTATTTAAAGATAGCAAATAAGAAAACTTTTATAAATAATCCAAAAATTCAAAATCTAATGTCAACTGAAGATTCTATTCTTGGCGAACTAGAAAAAATAGCCCAGGAAGCATTCGACAAAGGATGGTCGCTCACAAGAGAGGCCACAGGTATGCTGGACCCTGACAGAAAAAAAGCTCTGGTCGATGAGGCAGAACAGGCATACAAAAGCCCGATACAGTACATCGAAGACAAAAGGGATGCAAATCCGGATCTTGCCGGGTTTTTCGATACCGAAGCACTGAAGGTTGACATCAATGTCTTTGACCTCTACAGGAGAGTCGGAAGATTGGAACAGGCGCTTCAGCTTGGGATGCCGACATACGAAACAGCAAAAAGCATGAAAAACCCAGAGCTCATAAACAAGGCGAACCACTTTCTCAGGCTGGCGATCGAGGCAAAAGGATACGAGCTTCTAAAACAAGGCGAAAACGACGAAGCCCTGGGATCATTTTACCAGAGCATCCAGTTGTATGAGGATAATCCTGCCCTGGACTCAGTCCATGGAAAGAACGCAGTGATGCTCTACTCCAACACCGCAGCAGTATATATCATGGCTGCAGAGATAAAGGAACGGTCTGGAGAAGAGGCCGAACTGGATAAGCAAGAAGCGTATGGCCTTATTCAAAAAGCAGAAAAGGAATTGGAAGAGATGGAATCAGGCCAGGATAAGGAAAACTGGAAAGCGAACATCCTCTGCAGCTATGGCAGGCTCGCTGCCTTGGAAAACGATCAGAAAAGAGCAAAAGACTATTTTTCCCAGGCAGCAGACACAGCTGAAGGGATAGACTATGAAAGCCTCAAGCTATCTGCGCTCACCCATCTTGCTTATACATATCATCTCATGGACGATAAAGAACATGCAGAAGAAGTATTCTCAAAGGTTGAAGAACACCTCAATCAAAGGGACTTTGGAATCTATGAAGGCATCTACCGCCCGATGGTCGATGAGATGACGCAGTCTCTCAGATGATATTCCAAACATCCATTTCTTTCGTGGCTTATTGCCACCAAATATTTTAAATATCTATTTGATATCCCCAGATCCAACATCGATCATTCTAAGAGATGTCCAGGGGGTGAACAGCAGATGATTGAGATAAAGCGGTTGAAATCCGGCAGCTACATCGTGCATAAGGATCAGCCTCACCGGGTTCTGAAGAATAATATCGTGGTCACAGGCACTCACAGTCACACCAAGAACAAGCTGGAGATACAAAATATCCTGAATGACAAGTATGAGACTCTTGTCTATCCGCCGCACGAAAGGCTTGAGGATGTCGAGATCACGAGAAAAAAAGCACAGCTTCTTGCGATGCAGGAAAACCAGGCACAGATAATGGACCTTCAGAGCTACGAGACATTCAATGCAGCATTAAAAGACAGCCTGGAAGATCTAAACGAAGGGGACGAAGTATCTTATATAGAGTTTCAGGGCAGTAATTATATCCTGGAAAAGTGGAAGAAGTGAATTGCCGGTTCATCTTGATCGGCCAACACCGACCTTTTTGCAGTATTTCTCAACCGGACATCGTGAGCAGAAAGGCGACACAGGAGTGCATGTGAACTGTCCGAAAGCGACCAGTATGGAGTTGAATGTGATCCAATACTTTTTAGGCAGTTTCTTTCGGAGTGCCATCTCGGTCTCAAAAGGGTTCTTTGTCCTGACATAGCCGAGCCTGTTCATTATCCTGTGCACATGTATGTCGACGCACACAGCCGGCTTTCCGAATGCGATAACAACGACCAGGTTCGCGGTCTTCCTGCCGACTCCCGGAAGCTTTATGAGTTCATCCACTGTTTGAGGGATCCTTCCGCTGTACATCTCGTCCAGGGCTTTAGGAAGCTCTTTTAGATACCTGGCCTTGTTATGGAAGAATCCGACAGGAAATATCAGTTTTTCGATCTCCTTCACTGTCAGCTTTTCAAGATCCTTGGCATTATTGACTTTTGAGAACAGTTTCCTGCATGCGCGTACAGTCTGCTCGTCCTTTGTCCGCGCAGAGAGGATTGTTGCGACAAGCACCTTGAAAGGATCATCTGTCTGCACCTTGACCAGGTCCACCACAGGCACGCGGTATGTCCTGACCTCCCTGTTCAGTATCCTGTATATCGCATCAAAATCAGTTTTCATCTAAAAAACAGGAAAAAGGCAGTATAATATAACATTTACCAAAACATTTATAAACATAAAAAACCACCAACCAGTGATGAATTTAAGAGAGTATGTTTCAGCAGACCAAAGACTTGTCCAGACTGACAGCCTGGCAAGGGAGATGTATGGAAGAGCAGGCAGACAAGCCCATAATTATACCCACGCAATCTGGGATGCTAAAAAAATTGCGGCCATTGCAGAGGCAGAAGGCCACAGGGACATCGCAGTGCCCATAGCTGCAGCATTGCTCCATGATACTGGCGTCGCTCTCGGAGAATACAAGGATCACGCGCTAAACAGCGGAAAAATCGCAAGGCAGAACCTTCCAGGATTCGGATTTTGCGAAGACGATACTGAAGAGATAGCCAAAGCAGCAGAAGAGCACAACAGCTGGGAGCATTCTTCAGATACGTCAAGATATCTCTATGACGCAGACACCCTAAACAAGGCAGGCCCTCATGGCATACGTCAATGCGAGAAAGGAAAAGAAGAGTTCGGCTATACGCTTGTGCAGATGAGGGACCGGGTATTCCCATATTTCCAAAGCCTGCTGGATAAGGGATATTACACCAAAACAGCTGAAAAGATAGATCATGACATGGGAAGCATTGGCATGTCCGGCCTTGAGTTCTCTGTTGCATATTGGAGTTGGATTGACGATCAGCTAAGAAGAGGATGCCTGCCCGAAACAGAAATTGTTTTAAAGTCAAAGAAACATTTCAGAATTCAAGATGGACATACAGAAGCTTAAGAGGTTCATCCCAGAGGATTATAGTAAGCATGCAAGCCGTGACCTGACATTATTCACGACCTCAATATTCGGAGAGAGTTATGTCCGGACCTTCAGGGAGGAATTCAGGATACCGTTCAGATCAGTCTTCTGGGTTCAGAGGAAGGACAACTTCGTCACTTTCTACAGATCAGAAAAAGACCATCTGGCCCTAAGGGATAGATTAGGGCAAATGCTGCAAGAAGATGGTTTTGCAGAGAACCTGATCAAGAAGCTTTCGTATTTTACAGACTGGTTCAATGATTTCCATGCACTGGAATATTCGCCTGGTAAATTCAATAAAAGAAAGAAAGAATACATAGACAACTACAGGAAATTCTTTGCCTACCACCAGGCAGTGTATTGGAGTGGAGACTTCCTGGTTGAAAACCATCCTGAGAAAAAAGAGACAATAAGCTCGCTTCAGAAGGTATATTCATACAATGAAAATGTCATACCAGAAGTAGACAGATACGTGAACAGCATAGGGATAGGAAAGCTAAGATATGACCAGGATTCTGGAAAATTCATAGAACAGGGTATATTCTTTCTTCAGGACCAAAAAAACATCTATCTCTATGGCGCAGATCTCGAAGAGATTGAATCCTATATAGTAAGTCTCAGATCCCCGCACACTGCCAGGAAACAATTGAAAGGGATCTCAGCGTCAAGAGGAAAGATCAGAGGCAGGATCCAGCTGATCACAGACCCAAACAAGCTTGACCAGGCAAAGCCAGGTTTCATCCTCGTGACAGGCATGACCAGGCCCCAGTTCAATGATACGTTAAGGGGATGCAAGGGGATCATAACTGACGAAGGGAACATCCTTTCGCATGCATCGATACTGACAAGGGAGTTCGGAATACCAAGCATAGTCGGGACAAGAAACGCAACTGAAGTTCTAAGGGATGGTGACATTGTAGAGCTTGATGCCACGAACGGATCTGTTAAAATCATAAAAAGAAAAAACAACTAGTTCTTGCTTGCACACATCCAAAAAAGATATTAGTCCTCAAGGAAAAGTTTCTCATACCCAAACCGCTCTAGCTCTTTTGCAACATCCTCATAGCTCTTGCCGCATATCATGCCGCCTGCGATGAATTCTTCCTGCGTGATCTCGCAAAGGCAAAACTCGGGCATCTCAAAAGCATTCTTGTCCTCGATGGTATTAAACTCAAAATCAACGACCACAAGGCCCAAAAGAGCACCAGAGAAAACATCGATCTCAGCCACCCTTCCATCATGTTCAAAGAAATACCTGACCTTGCTCACCTTTTTTCCGGCAACCTCGCTCAGTGCCAAGAACTCCTCTTCAGCAAGCTTGATAGTCTGCTCTTCCTGGCATGAGGAATCACCTTTATCCACAGGTTCTTTCTTCGTGATCTCATGGTCATTACCGTTCTTCCTAATCCGCAGGGTCGGATGCCTGCTGTTCTCAGGGATGTATATGTCAACAATCTCTTTGTGCCTGCATTTCTCAAGCCCTGCCGGCAGGCTCTTTGCAAGATACGTCTTCTCAAGCTCGATCATAAAAAAAAAGAAAGCCCTGGCAGATTAAAAACATTTCGTTTCAGGGCTTAGTCAAAATCAAGGTGCTAGTCATATTCTAGGCCAAAAAGGATTTGCGAAGCTATACGATTGCTTGCACGTCATGTCACGATTTTGCTCCAGAGCCACTGCCATTTTGCAAGAATATGCATAGCAAAAAAATCAGCC
>CAYMIF010000014.1:0-41921 GCA_964390375.1 uncultured Methanosarcinales archaeon | reverse complement strand
GTTGTTATTATTTCCAAATGCAGCGAGAATCCATTTATATAATCGGAGATACTGTTAAATCCATTAAGCTTATAAATGGTGCAAGGATTCTCCTCTATAAAATAGTAACATTTTGTATGATATAAGATTCATGCAAAAATTTGTGATTCACAATGCAGCTTTCGATTCTCATACCAGTATACAATGAGCAAAGGTCAGTCAGAAGAACCATAGATTCGATAAAGAGTGTCATGGACCATACTTACTATGAGTATGAAATAATAGCCATAGATGACAGAAGCAGGGATAGGTCTAGAGAGATTCTAAGGTCGATAGAAGGCATAAGGACAATCTTTCATACTGTGAATCAGGGTTATTCCAATTCCTTGAAGGACGGAATAAAAGCAGCTAGATACGACTTGATATGTATAACTGATGCGGATGGAACATACCCAGTCCACATGATTCCCAGGTTGATGTCACATATAAAAAAATATGATATGGTTATTGGCAAGAGAAGGCTGACTCGTTCCGGGGTCCCTTATCTTAGGAGGCCGGCAAAATTTTTCCTGAATTGGTTCGCGTCATTCATAGCCGGAAGGAAAGTTCCAGATCTCAACTCAGGTCTCAGGATATTCAGCAAAACTAAAGCAATGGAATTCTGGAATCTCTATCCTGAAAGGTTCTCTTTCACCTCGACCATAACCATGGCATTCCTGACAAACTATTATTCAGTAAGATATATTCCGATTCCTTATTACAAGAGAAAGGGTTCGTCCACCATACATCCCATAAAGGACACTTTAGGTTTCATCAGTCTTCTCACGAGACTGGCGATTTATTTTCGGCCCCTGAAGGTTTTTGTTCCTGTCAGCATCTTCTTTTTCATTTCTTCGATCCTGCTCGCTTTTATTAGTTTGTACTTCGGAAAAATACTCGACTCAACAGTGACCATACTTTTCATAACATCTGTCCAGGTTATGTTCTTGGGGCTGATTGCGGACATGATAGCAAGAAAACTGCGTTAGGCCAGCTCCAATGATCCATTCCTCGAGATTTCCGCTAAAAAAAAGTGTTCTCGGAGACAGTCGTGTGAGAATTGGGCCCATATGATTGGCAGAAAAATATTTACTTAGCCCAGATTAAGTAACATTAATATATGATAAAAATTTATGCAGGAGATGATTGACCATTGCAATGCATCGATAGCTCGTTGCAAACATTATAGATATTCGCAACATTAAAAATGTTAAACATAAAAAAGGGCCTGAAGCATTTGAATAGCAGGAAGTTCAGAGGATCGGTGACCTATCTGGATCTCTTGATGATAATTTCTATAATATTTTTCTCATTCTTTCTGAGGTTCTACAATGCTTCTGGGCTTTCAGGCGGTGATGACTCTCAGATAGGTTCGCTGACTACATTTACCCTGGCAGAGCCGATAAAGCTACTCTATCCGTCTTTTCCAGATGAGCCTATTGTCTGGAGCGGCCTTCATTATGCAAGGCCTGTGACCGCCACAGTATATGGTTTATCAACGGTTATCTTCGGACATAACAGATATGCCACCATATTTCCTCCAGCATTGTTCTGCACTCTATCCGCAATCCTGCTCTATTTCATATTAAAGGACCAGTTCAACAGGACTCTCTCGATTATCGCGACAACATTGTTCCTTTTTTCCCCTTTCCTGCTTTTTTTCTCAAGGATTGGTCTTCTTCATTCTCAGATAATTTTCTTATCGCTTCTTGCATATTTCCTGATATTCAGGTATCTGAAGACAAAAAAGCCGCATTATATTTATTTGAGCGCCTTATGCTGGCTTTTAAATGCATGGACGACAGACATAAGAGGGCTTGTGACTGCGTTTGCGATTTTACCCATATTATACAATGAGCTCTACATCAAGAGTTCGGTGATGAAAAGATCAAAGAAAAAGAAATCATATCTTCTTACCAGTTCACAAAAAAGGTTCTTGAAACATCTGATAATTGCTCATATCATTGCTGGATTCATCTATATAATATATCTATTGATACCTTACATCCTTTTTGGAAATACAAAGTATATTGAGACCCTGGTCAATTTCACTTATCATGCCTTGGGAATAGAGCATACTGGATCATTATATAATGATTTTTGGACTACATTTTCAAGGACTAGTTCATACATATTCCTTACTCCTTTTGCAGTTTTTATAGTTGTTCCGATGACTGCCGGAATCATTATGTCTTTTCGGAGGATAAAGGATTTCAGGTACATGTTCTGGATTTTCTACATGCTGCCGATAATAGCATATTACATGCAGGGTCAGATAATACCTGAAAGGCAGGTGATATTTCTTCCGGCGATGGTCTTCTTTTCAGCCTTATCTCTATATGACGCCATGAGTTCCTATCTTGACAGGCGCACGATCAGGTTGTTTCCTCTTGTCATTTCATTCACATTTCTGTCTTATATCATCATATTCTCATTGTTTCCTGTGATTTTTCCAGCGGAGTGGTCATCAATGACTTCTATGTTCACTGCATTGGGCGTGATGGATTTGATAGAAATATTGTTGAGGTATTCATATCTTCTTGTGATAATTCCGCTGCTGGTCTATTTTTTCCTTCTTATAATAAGGAAAGACAGGCTTTTGGCTCAGAGGGCATCCATTTTTTTTGTCTCCTTGATTTTGCTTCTGAATATTGGATTTTCGATAATCGCTGTGGCAATACCGTTGGGTATGTATCAGAGGACGACCACAGTATCAGACATAGGTATATATCTGAGAAACAACCTAGATGACGAGAAATATTCTTGTGCAGCAGGAATTCATTCCAAGACATTTACCTATTACGCTAAAAGACCTTGTGTGCATTATAAGTTCGTGGATTTGGATTGGATCAGGGATCAGGTCGAGAAAGGGGAATTGAAGTATTTTGTATTCAATCTCTATCACAGGACAGGCACGGCAGGCATTGGAAAGTTCTATTCCAATGGTACGCCTGATTTCAGTTCAGAGATGCCCGGCTGGGAGGATACATACAGGGAGCAGCCCAGTTACTGGACAGATGAATCTTTCGCAAAATACAGGTGGATAATGCTCAATACACGAGACATAACTGATCAGACTGCATTGGATCCCAATAATCCTTACTGGAGATTAAGAGAAGTAGAAACCAGTGAAACTAAATAGGAATGATGACGGTTGGTTTGCTCATTCTTTGCTTATGTTTTTATTGTATTCCATGTCAAATAGCATGCCGAAGAAAATCGATTGCAGCCCGATTATTATAAGAAGAGCTGAAAGTACGACAGCATTGCTTGATATCTTATGCTGTATTATCCTTGCAAGTACTATATAGATTCCGTAAATTACTCCTAGAGGAAACATTATCATTCCTGAAATGTAGAAGAATGCGAGAGGATGAAAATCCCTGAGCAGGTATTTCTCTTTCAGCCTGAAAAAAAAGCATCTGAGAAGAAGCCATGAGACTTTAGGGATATAGCTCTTGAGTTTTATCTTTGATTTCTCATCTTTATATACAGGATATACAGAAACATCCTTGACTCTGAAATTGAACACATTAAGTTTTGTGAGGATGTCATTCGGCACTCCATATCTTGGATATATGTCATCGATTGGTATTGTCTTCAAAGCTTTTAGTGATATTGCGGTATATCCGCATTGCGGATCCATAACATGCCAGTATCCTGTAGCGATCTTGTTAAGAAACGTGAGCAGGGAATTTCCGAAATATCTATACCCAGGCATCTTCTTTTTGACCATTGGATGCAGGAGCCTGTTGCCCTTCACGTAATCTGCTCGGTCTTCCACTATAGGGTCAAGCAGGTTCGGAAGGTCATTAGGGTCCATCTGGTTGTCCCCGTTCATGACGACTGTGATATCCATCCCTAGCATCATTGCTTCCCGATATCCGGTTGTTATTGCTCCGCCTACCCCTCTGTTTTTTTTATGTCCTATGACAATGAGTCTTTTCCCGAATCTTTTCTTGAGTCTGACAAGTACATCAAGCGTATTATCTTTGCTCATGTCATCGACGACTATGATCCTGTCTACGAAATCCGGAAGCGTGCTGATGGTTCTTCCTATTAATTTCTCTTCATTATATGCCTGTATCGCGACAGCGATTTTATTCTTTCTATACATTTTTAGATCTGATTTTTATTCAGTATTTCTTCTCTACTATAATTATATCAGAATATCACATCTTTTTTGTGCATAAACTCTGCATTGTTTTTAAGCTTTTCCTTTATTTGGCGCAGTCCCGAAAGTCATAGGCAGGATTTAATAATATACACAAATGGTACTTTCGGGACAGCGCCTCTAAATCCAAAAATTTAAATATCCTCATCTGATTTGCAGGTTAACCATGGGTAAAAAAAGCTCAAAAAATCTCAAGAAAAGGCTTCACAAGATAAACGAAAGATATCCTATGGACCTTCTCGAGAAGCATCCGAACCCGATAATACGCTTCGAGGAGAAGAACCGTAGGAAGCATCTGATGGGGTTGATAAGAAAGGCAAGTTTCAGGTCATTTGCAGACATTGGATGTGAAGTGGGTTACATCTCGGAAAGAGTAGCCAGGATGTGTAAAGAGATATATTGTGTAGATCTGGACAATAGGTTCATAGAAACCACACAAAAAAAGATCAGGCGCATGAAGAAAAAGACCAACAGCACGCTAAAGGACCACTACATTGTATCAGATGCGCAGGATATTAAAATTAAAGACGATTCTGTAGACCTTGCTTTCTCTTCTCATGTATTGGAGCATCTCCCTGACCCGAGAAAAGGCATGGCTGAGCTGGTCCGTATAACAAGACCTGGCGGAACGATAATAATAAGCGTGCCGAACGAAAAATGGGTGTTGTTCGTAAAAAAGGTCCTTTTTTCGCTTGGTCTTTCATTCATACTTGGGAAACTGGCCAGGGGCCAGGCAAAAGGCCATCTTCACACTTTTGACAAGAAACTCATCAGAAAGATATGCAGGGGCCAGGCAAGGATCCAGTCAATGCGCTACGATCTTCCTTTTTTCAGGAGTATAAATGCAGTTCTGAAGCCAATAAAAAGAAGAAAAGCATGATGATTTTTTCTAGAGGTTTTTTGCCATGTCCTGAAGCACTTCCAGTCCGGCTTTCCTTCTCTCTTCCGCGGTCGCATGGCCAGTGATTGCCCTTCCGATGACTAGTATTGTGGATCCGTCCTGGATAGCATTGCCTGGCGTGAAGACCCTTTTCTGATCAGACCCCGCAGCGCTGTTTGGTCCTTTTATTCCAGGGGTTACATACATAAAATCAGAAGGCAGTTTATCGCTTATTGAATACAGGTCAGCAGCCGAGCAGACAATACCGTCCAGTCCTGCCTCATTAGCAAGTTTAGCGAGTCTCAGGACATGTTCTTCTACATCCCCTGATATATTAAGCTCATCGTTCATTATATTCTTGTCTATTGAAGTCAGAACAGTCACTGCCAGGATCTTGGGCATCCGAACGCTGCCTTTCGAGCATGCCTGTTTTGCTCCCTCAACTGCGGCCTTCATCATCTCAAGTCCGCCAGATGCATGGATATTGAACATGTATACTCCAAGCTCTGTTGCAGCAGAACTAGCCCCTTTCACAGTATTTGGGATATCATGGTATTTAAGATCAAGGAATACCTCTGCACCTGATTCACGCACCAGCTGAACAGCTTCTGGACCGAACCTTGTGAATGTCTCTTTTCCTATCTTGAACATGCCGACTACCGGGCTGAGTTCCTGTAATCTCTTTTCCATCTCCTCGAGGCTGTCGAGTCCGTCCAATGGCAGGCAGACTTTGGACCTTGCCTGTTTTTCTTTTTCATTTAAAATGATTGGTTCCATGTTTTCCATCTCCTTTTTGTTCATTTATTTATACCGAAAGTCTTGGCTATGTTATTGCAGGTGAGATTAATTATCTGTTCATCATTTAATCCCATGCCGGTCAGAAAATTCTCAACAAAATCGCTGTATAGATATAGTGTGGGATAACCTGACATGTAAGGCTGATTAAGCTTTTCTCCTATCGCATGCGGAGCATGATCTGTCTCTATCCAGTCGATTTTTCCATCACATACGCATTCTCTGAGTTTCTCAACATCTTCTTTTTTCCTCAGTGGCGGATTCATCTTGTAGAGCAGTCCATGATCCCCCATTAATGCGGACTCATCCCACAGCAGATGGTGCGGAGTAGCGCCGCAGGTAATCCTCATCTTTTTCTTTGCCTCTTCGACAAGCCCGACACCTTCTGGAGTTGTTATATGGCATATATGAAGATTTCCTTTGAATCCAGTCTCAAGAGCGAAATTGATCTGGTCCTTTATTGATTCGATCTCAGCTATCTTTGGTCTTGCCATGGCATGTGTGATTGGCTCCTTTGGATTGAATATATCTTTCATGAATTTTTCTTTTTCGCAATGAACAGCAATGACTCCTTTGTATCCTTCCGCAGCCAGAGCAGAATAAACATTTTTCTGTTCCTTTCCTGATAGGATGGCCAGGTCTCCTACAGATTTACCAGCATACATCTTGATGCCTATCACCTCATCATATTTCGACACAAGTTTTGCAGCAGCAGCAAGCTGGTGGGCATCATTGGTGGCACCGATATACAGTCTGTATCTGTCCTTATCTTCTTTTGGGACAAGTTTGAGCCGTCGCAGGACATCTTCTTCAGTAAGCACAGGTCTTGCAGTGTTAGGCATGTCAAATACTAAATCTACTCCCTGTTTTTTTGCGACAGAAAGCCCGTGTGCTATAGTCTCTCTGTAGCTTTGCTCTTCATCCCGAAAATGCACATGAGGGTCTATTCTCATCTTGAATCAACTCCTGAAATGTTTTTTTGTACCTGTGCCGTCACGCTTGTATTTTCCGAACTCCGGTATCTTTTCCTTTATGAACTCTTTTGGAAATACCGGTCCTTCCTTGCATACCCTGACTCCAGAATCATCGACACAGCACTGTCCGCATATACCAAATCCGCATTTCATGTACCGCTCCAGGCTTGCTTCGCATGGGATATTATATTCATCAGATATCCGAATAGCGTTCTGCATCATTATTTCTGGTCCGCATGTATAGATCATATCGAAATTTTTATCCAGTTTCAGGATATCTTCTAAAACTTGTGTCGCATATCCTTTCAGTCCTATTGTCCCGTCATCTGTCGCGCACATCAACCTGACCTTTGAACCCTTGAATCTTTCTGAATAGCACATGCACTCTTTGCTTTTTGCTCCGAGAACAAGCGTGACATCACTGCCCTTCAAAGCCAGCTCGTCAGCAAGAAAAGCCAAAGGTGCTGCACCGTAACCACCTCCGACAAGGACTGCTTTTTTAGAATCCATCGAGAAGGGTTTTCCATAAGGTCCGAATATTCCCACATATTCTCCTTCTTTTTTTGTAAACAGCTTTTCAGTGAATTCCCCTACATTACATACCGTGATTCCGAACCTTGAGCTGTCCTGGAAACTCACTCCAAAAGGTTTGGCGTTCAGCCTCGGTATCCAAAGCATTAGGAACTGTCCGGGTTTCGCATCCAGATTCCCTTTGAATATGAATGTCCTGATGTCTTTTGCCTCGTCCACGATTTTTGCGATCTTCATGGACTTTGGTAGTTCCTCACAAAATTCATTCATGTGCAGCACCTGTCAGTTCTTTTATATTTGAGTATCCTTCTTTTTCCATGAACTTCTCCATCCCGAATGCAATCTTCTTAAAGACATCAATTCCTTCGTAATAGACCGCACTCCCGATACCGATAGCAGATGCTCCTGCCATCATCATCTCGACTGCATCCCTCCAGTTTGTGATTCCACCGGTTCCTATTATCGGCGCTTTAATAGTATTATATAGGTCATAAACGCATCTGGTCGCGATCGGCCTGATGCCAGGTCCGCTCAGGCCTCCTATCTTGAAATCAAGCACAGGCTGTCTTGTCTCGATATTGATGACCATCCCTGGGCCGTGGGTGTTTCCCATGTTGATTGCGGAAGCTCCTGCATCGACTGCAGCCTGTGCAACATCGCAGAGATTAGGTATATTAGGAGAAAGCTTCAGGATTATCGGAAGTTTTGTATTTTTCCTGACTATTGAGGTGATTTCTGAGGTTGCTTCTGGTGTACCTTGTCCTGCAAGCATCCCGAATCCTGGCGTATGCGGGCAGGAGAGTGGGACTTCTACAGCTGAAAACTCTTTGTTCAAGAAATTCTTTGCCATGAACTCAAAATCATCATTCACTTTTCCGATGATGCTGCCGATAACTGGTCCTCCGCATTCAAAAAGATTAGAGAATTCCTCTTTTGCGACCTTGTAGCCGGGATTGGAATATCCTACAGCATTCATCATGCCGCCTTTGTAGGTCAGAAGAATTGGGTTATTGTGTCCTTTTCTCTTCTCTCTGCTGATGGACTTGATAGTAGCAGCGCCGGCACCGTTTGCGATGACATTCTTCAGGGATGCCTTTGTCACTCCCAATATGCCTGATGCAAGGATAGTCGGATTACTAAGATTCATCCCCAATAATTCTGTTTTGAGTATGTTGGCCATTTTAGAGCAGCTTGATTTTCTCCACACCATGGTCTTCGAATTCACTTTCTATGGCTTTGCCGATTTCTTCTCCTGGTGCTTTTTTCCCAAATAGTATTGGAAGAAGTTCTGTTGCTGTGCTCATAGAATAGAATTTCGGACCCAGCTTCTCGATCTCATCGCTTACTATCTCTCCGTCGAGAGTCTTCTCCATCCTGTTGGTCAGAGCAATCACTGCTTCGACATCAACACCTGCTTCCTGCAGCGATTTTATAGCAGTAATAAGAGATATGCCTGTGGTGATGACATCTTCTATTATCACTACTTTTCCGGTCGGCATGCCGACAAAATACTTGTCTTTAGGGTGCCCATGATCCTTGGGTTTTGCCCTTCCCATCGCAAGTGAATGGCTTCCTTTTGCATAGTCATGTGAGTTCTTGGCATTCTTGTGCTGGCATATCACGCCCATTTTTGTCCCGCTCTCAGGAACACCATAAAATGTGTCTGCAGAAAGTCCTTTTGCATTAGCAAAGTCCAGTATATAATCAGAAAGCTTGTCGCAAGACCAGGCGTCTTTTGTGACATCTCTCCAGTTGACATACCAGTTTGACATTCTGCCTGATTTAAGTTTTATCGGTTCAGAAAAAAATCCGTAAACATTATTATTCAGTATAAAGTCATTGAATTCTTGTTGATTGAAATCAGCCAACTTCATTCACCCCCAGATTATATATCTATATATGTATAAAAACGAAAACATCATATGATATTTAATTGTTGCCATTATTGTGGCTTTGTGTAAAAAGTGCGTCTGTGCCACGAGAATATATATCTTTAGGCAATATTCTCAGTTGGGCTAAGCCAATCATTTATGGTTGGCGCACGCCCTACATGGCTGGTCTGCGGGCCAAAGCGTAGGGCCAGGCGTAGCTTACGAAGTAAGCGAAGTAGTACTTTTTACACAAAGCCCATTATTGTCCTTTTTCTTTGATAACCGTAGCTCCATAAACTTTATAAACTGCATCTAGTTTTGAAAAAATATTAATCTCATAGGGATTTTTCAGGCTGATTTGATATGAAAGTATTGTTCTTGAATCCACCGGATACTGAAGAAGGGACATTCATACGCGACACGCTCTATGGATGTTTCACCAAGGCAAAGGCCAAGTACATGTGGCCGCCTGTTCATCTTGCTCAGCTCGCAGCATGCGTCATGAAGCATGATGTAAAGTGTAAGATAATCGATTCCATTGCCCAGGATCTTGATTATGATGGGTGTACAAGGATAATCCAGAGGTTCCGGCCTGATTTTGTTGTGATAATAACAGCGACCGCAGCTTTCGATTCAGATGCACGTTATGTTCTGCATGTCAAGAAGAGGTTGTCCGACCTAAAATCGATCTTCATTGGAACTCATGTTTCTCTTTACACAAAAAAGTGCATGGAAAATCCGGCAGTGGATTACATCATCCGGGGAGAGCCAGAGGTCGCGATCCAGGATCTTTTCAGTAACATATTAAAAAAGCAGGAGCCTAAGGATGTTCCTGGCATAGCATACAAAAAGAATGGTTCTGTAAAGATAACATCTCCTCCGAAAAGGATTGAGAATCCGGATGTATTGCCCTTTCCTGCAAGAGAACTGATACCAAAGGCAGATTATTTCAATCCTCTTGTGAAGCGGACTCCTTACACTACGATGATATCTTCAAGAGGATGCCCTTTTCCTTGCATATTCTGTGTAGCTGGATTAACATACGGCAAGAGGTTCATTGCAAGAAGCCCAAAGAGCATGGTGGATGAGATTGTTGAGTGCCAAAAAAAGTTCGGTATAAAGGAGATATTCTTTCGGGATGAGGAATTCACTATGGAAAAGAAGAGGGTTGCTGATTTTTGTGATGAGCTAAGGAGGCGCAGGGTAAGGATAACATGGATATGCAATTCTCATATAAACACGCTGTCGAAGGAGCTTTTGGCAAAGATGAAGAGTGCAGGATGTCACATGATAAAGATCGGAGTTGAGTCAGGTGATGATGAGGTATTGAAAAGGATCAAGAAGGGCACTAACAGGAAAAGCATACGCAGGGTATTCCGTTGGCTCCATGAGCTCAAGATTGACAGCATCGGCCATTTCATGATAGGTGCTCCGGGCGAGACAAAAAAGACCATAATGAGGACAATCCGTTTTGCAAAGGAGATTGACCCCACATATGTTTCATTCAACATAGCCACGCCATATCCTGGTACGAAGATGTGGGAGGAGGTAGAGGACAAGATTAAGGAGAAGAAGATAACCAGGCACACCATGAACTCAGCGCTTGTCAGGGGCTCATTCAGTGAGATACTATGTGGGATCTCTGAAAAGGAGATGGACCGTTTCTATGACTATGCCCACCGAAGTTTCTATATGCGGCCCAGCTATCTTTTCAAACGGTTGCTTCGCCAGTCCTCACTGTCTGAGCTCAGGCGGTCATTGTCAGCCGGAGTCCACCTTCTAACAAAAGGAATAAAGAACAGATGATTGCTCTTCAGATTCAGTTATTTTACTTTCTTAAAGTCCATAATATTTAAATATCATGTCTAAAGCATCCTCCTTCTGATGGTAAAGAAAAAACAGAACACAATCTTTCAGAGGCCTCATCTGGTTCTTGCATTGATAATACTTTTAGGAATGTCTCTTAGGTTCTACAGCCTGCCTCAGAAGGGAGTGACTGGTCTTGACGAGGCCACGTATCTTCAGGAGGGTATGTGGCTCGCAGGAGATGACCCAAGGACAGGTATGGAAGATCCGTTCTATTCATTCAAGCCGGGATTCTCATATGCGGTATATTTTTCCGAGCAGATATTCGGATATACTGATTTCGCAGGCCATTTCGTGTCTGCTGTTTTCGGAACATTGTCTATCGTCCTGATTTATATGATAGCTACGCTTCTTTATGACAAGAGAATAGGTCTGATTTCAGCATTCATATTTGCCCTAACTCCGCTTGAGATAATCTTTTCCAGGAAGATATATTCTGAGCCTACTATGATGTTCTTTTTTCTGCTTTCAATTCTGGTCTATTTGATTGCCCAGAATCAGAAGAAGACTTCATGGAAACTATATATTCTCGTGGGTCTTTTCGCTGGCTTTTCATACTTGGCAAAGTTTGTCGGTGCATTGGTTCTTCTTCCTCTGTTTTTATACGAGCTGTATCTTGTTTTATGGAAAAATAAAAAATGGCAGGATTCAGTCAGGCAATACTTGCTTATGCTTTCTGGATTCTTCATTGTCTTTATTGCGATTTGGATGATATATGTTTGGGTTCTTGATATAAGCTACTCTTACTTCCTGATTCCGAGGATGCGTGAGTTTCCGATATTTCGTTTCATCATAGACAGGATACCTTTCATTACAAACCTTCCAAGATGGCCAAATGACATGGTCGCAGGTAAAAATCCTCTTCTGCACTTCTTGGTCAATCTCTTTTATCTCTATAAGACTGTCAGCATAGTTCTTCTGCCGCTGTTCTTGATCGGGTTTTACAGGATAATTAAAAGGAGGAATAAGCAGGATATGTTCCTTTTTTTGACTTTTGCATTGATGTTTCTCTTCGTCTCTGCTGTTGCATATTTTCCAAGGACACTTCTTTTCATAACACCATTCATAGCGATAATAAGTGCCAGGTCATTCGATATGTTCATGTCAAAGAAGAGAAGATCAGCTAAAACGAAAAGAGAAAAAAGGCTCCTTGGTATATCTCAGGTAGTTCTCCTTTTGATAATTCTTTTGTCTTCTTTGGTCATGGTCATGCAAGAGATAACAAAAAGATACGATTCATATGTCAGGGCAAGGGAGTTCTACTCAAAGGACGATGCAGGCCTTGTGCTGAGCACAGACCATTCTATCACATCTTTCTATACCAGGGGGCCGTCCATCTCTGTCCATACATTGGAAGAGCTAAGGCTGGCAAAAGAACAAGGATACACTCACCTATCGATAAATACCCATCATCTGAGTGAAAGGATGGGAGTTCCTGAGGATTCGATAATGTATATGACCTATCAGAACCTTGAGCCTGCGAGGGTTATTCCGCTTGAGATGGAAGAGTGGCGTTTCCCGTTTGCAGAAATAAGAATTTTAGAATCTCTTAATAGCTGGACTGGTTTATCCATTTTCAGGTCATTGGCAGGCAAGGCGAGGTCAAGCATGATGACCCAAAGCATTGAGCAGGAACTCAGGATCTATCGTATTGATGACATCTTAGAGGCTTACGATGATACAGAGCAGGATTGAACAAAAGGCAGAGGATAATGCGCCTGGACGCAGAAAGAGGCTTCTTCTCCATGTCTGCTGCGCGCCATGCAGCACCCATTCCATCGAGGTCCTCAAGCAGGAATATGATTTGACTCTTTTCTTCTCCAACTCAAACATCTATCCGAAAGAGGAATACGAAAGAAGGCTTCAGAACGCAAAAAAAATAGCAGAGATATACAGCATTCCATTGATTGAAGAAAGATATGACCATGATGCCTGGCTGAAGCATACAGTAGGATTGGAGTCTGAGCCAGAAAAGGGAAAAAGATGTGAAAAATGCTTTGAGTTCAACCTTCGCCTCACTTCTGACTGCCAAAAAGCCCAGGGCTTTGATCTTTTTACGACAACCCTGACTATCAGCCCGCATAAGGACTCGCAAAAGATATTCGAGATAGCAAAAGGATTCAGAGATTTCCTGGAGATTAACCTCAAGAAGAAGGACGGCTTCAAAAAAAGCATAGAGTTGTCAAAAAAGCATAATCTCTACAGGCAGGATTACTGCGGCTGTGAGTTCAGCATGAGATGAACTTTGATCAGAATATCACTTCTCATCTTTGATAAGGATCATCCCATCGCCTAGGCTGAAGAACCGATAACGCTCCTGCACAGCCTCGGAATATGCTTCCATGATACGCTCAAGACCATAGTAGGCGGATACAAGCATCAGAAGTGTTGATTTCGGCAGATGAAAATTAGTGATAAGCGCATCGATTTTCATCTTGAAACGATAACCTGGATATATGAATATCCCTGTTTCTCCTGACCCTGCAGCAACATTGCCTGAATCATCTGCTGCGCTCTCAAGCGTCCTGACAGTAGTGGTCCCGACGCAGACAAGCCTCCCGCTGCGTTCATTTATAGCCTTCGCAGCATCCTCGCTTACCTCATATCTCTCGACATGCATCCTATGCTCCTCTATATTGCCGCGCACAGGAAGAAACGTCCCGAAGTCCACATGAAGGCACACCTTGACTATCTCCACTCCCTTCTCCTTGATCCTGTTCATCAGATCCTCAGTGAAATGAAGACCGGCAGTAGGAGCGGCAAGTGATCCTGTCTTGGCAGGGTTTGCATAAACAGTCTGATAATCTGCGTCCGAGCTCAGCTTCTCTTTTACATATGGCGGTGTAGGCAGCTCAAAATATTCAGAAATAATATCATCTGTTATATCCCTGTCAAACTCCACTTCGAAGATGTCATTCTCCTGCCCGACGACTTCGCACCTCAGTCCACCAAAAAGATTATACCTGTTGCCGACCTTCACTTTGTTGCCCTTGATCCTTGCATGGAACCTATCCCTGCTTCCTTTGATCTCATCGCATATGATAAGCTCTGCAGCAGACCCTGTTATCTTCTGTCCGCATATCTTTGCCCGCGACACCCGGGTCTCATTGATCACAAGGACATCCCCTTCCTGAAGATATTTGACTATCTCATAGAAGCGTCTGTGCTCGATAGAATCCTTATGCACTACCATAAGCCTCGAACTGTCTTTCGGACTTGCGGCTCTTTGTGCGATTAGTTCTGTCGGAAGATCATAGTCAAACTCGCTTGGATTCATTGTATCTCTCCAGAAAATTCCTCATGAAATCAGAGTACTCATCCTTGGCAATCGCCGCTCTTGCATCCTTCATCATCTTCTGCAGCCAATACACATTATGGTAGGAAGCCAGCCGAAGCCCAAGAGGCTCCCTTGTTCGAAGCAGGTGGCAGATATACGCCCTTGTATGCCGCTTGCACACAAAGCAGTCACACTCAGGATCTATCGGCCCGTAATCAGTACGGAATCCGCCGTTGTCGATATTGATTGGACCCTTTCGTGTAAAAAGCATCGCGTGCCTTGCATTTCTTGTGGGATAGACCGAGTCGAAGGTATCGACTCCCATCTCCACAGACCTGAGGATGTACTCAGGTGAGCCCACGCCCATGACATATCTTGGTGTCTCAGGCTTCGTATTCTCGCACCCGATCTTTATCATCTTAAACATCTTTTCTGGCGGTTCACCGATCGCAAGTCCGCCGAATGCGATGCCGTCGAAGCCGAGGGAATCGACAAAACTGACTGATTTCTTGCGAAGATCAGGAAATGTCGAACCCTGCGCAATCCCGAACAGTAGCTGTTTTGGATTGACTGCATTTCCCTCCTTTGAAATTCGGTCATGTATCCTCTTGCACTGCTCCATCCACCCGTGCGTCCTCTTCATCGACTCAATGGCATCCGCACGGCTGCATCCGCAAAGCGGCATATGGTCAAGCGCCATCGCGACATCCGACCCCAGCCTGGATTCTATCTCCATGGTCTTTTCCGGATCAAGCTTCTGCATTGTCCCGTCGAAGGGGCTCTTGAACTGGATTCCTTTGTCACTGGTCTTGACATGGAAATCCTCTTCCAGGCTCATCACCTGGAATCCTCCGCAGTCAGTGAATATTGTCCTGTCCCAGTCCATGAACTTGTGCAGTCCGCCGTGCGCCTCGATAACATCAAGCCCTGGCCTCATGTAGAGGATGAAAGCATTCGATATCAGTTCCTGCACGCCCATCTCATGAAGGTCATCAGAACTGATGAGTTTTACAGCGCCCTTTGTCGCGACCGGCTTGAAGTTCGGAGTCTCGACACGGCCGTGCCCGGTTTGCAATACTCCGCATCTTGCATTCCCTGACTCTTCAGTTATCTTGAACATACCTTTGTAAGATTCAGATGATGTTTTTAAAGTTAATGATGAGAGATAAAATTATAGCGGTTAGATAAGTCCTTTTTCAATAAGTATTGGTATGACTACCAAATCATTGGCTTCGATCATCGGATATTTTCTGCTATCATGGTCGCTTCTGCTGTACCATACATAGGATTCAATCTCTGTAGAGGGTCTTAGTTCACCCGAAATCTTGGCAATATACAGTTTGGTTGTGGTGATTAGGCCTTTGTGATAAGGAGAAGGCATGCTAAAACCCAAAAAGAAAGAAGATTCCAAAAGTTTGATTCCCAGCTCTTCGGACAGTTCCCTGGCAAGGGCCTGCTCATCGCTCTCTTTAGGCTCAATTGTCCCTCCAGGTGTCCACAGTTCAGGAAAACCACTGCCTTTTACAAGAAGCACTTTTTTGTCTTTGATTATTATTCCTGCAACCCTCACTTTTACCTTCATGATAAGGGAATAGTGTCCTATATTATTTAAAGCTAATTGGAAAAACTCTAGATCATCCCGCGCCAGATGTCCCCTGAATAGATAGCATTCACATTGGACTCGCACCCTGCCCAGCATCCTTCGCATTCAGCTACCCATTTCCTGTGCCGGTCCAGCCTTTTTGAGAACCAGATATGCCTAAACTTCTCCTTGCGCAGGTTCCCGACAACAGTCGAGTTGTACATGCACACAGGGACATCCCCGTTCGGAAGAATCCTAAGATGCGAACGCAGCGCAACGCACATGGGATTCGGCTTGTTCTGTCGCAGTATCAGCCTGTTATAGAGCCCCCGAAGGAAATACTTCTTCACTGCCTTTTCCTCAAAGCTGTCAAGGTCATCACTGTCCGAGATGAGCTTCTTCAGAAAACCCGACAGTTTCTTCTGATCAAACTTTCCGTATGTTTTGTAAGAGTTCGAGACATCGGTCTTGCTCTTGCCTCCGCTGTAAAGGCTCGTCTCCTGCTTATAAGCTATCACCGGATGCACTTTCACGTCATGCTTTGAAAGCTCCTCCCGCAGCTTAGCATACGATTTCATGCCCTCTTCGTCGACGATTGTCTGGTTCACGCCAAGATAGAATCCTTTCTCATCCCGAAGCTCGGAAAGCTTTCTCACTGTCTCCATGGCCATATCATATGCTTTTGGGATTCCTCTTATCTTGTCGTGGTTTTCACCGATATCGTCGATGGATATCTTTATGTGTATTTTCGCAGGGTTATTGATCTTCCTCATGGTCTCCACAATCTGCGTGGTCAGAAATCCGTTTGTCGTGATATGTATGATCTTCGGAGATACATGCTTGTCGATAAGATTGACAATTTCAGCAAGGTCAGTACGCAGGAACGGCTCGCCGCCTGATATTCTGATAGCATCGATCTTCTCAAGCTGCGAAAATATCCTTTCTAGTTCCAGGACACTCATCTCATCATGGTCCTTCTTCTTCCATATATCGCACATGATGCACTTGGCATTGCATCTCCATGTGACAAAAAGGGTTATAAATGACGGATATTGAAGAATCCCGAATCTGTTCTTTGCTATGGCCTTGCCTATTCTGATCATTGTCATTTTCAAAAAAACAGCCATTGTTTTTAATATTTATGGATTGGTGTTCTTTGATGAACATCTTTTCGCCTTTCAGTTTGATGAAATTGGCCTGATTTTCGACTGAAAATCCATAATCTTTTTAAATGCTGGCTCAGTTTTGAAGGGAAAAGCAGATTTTTTTGGTAGTGATGATGAAAGAAATTTTTGAAGGAAAGATTGTGTTCATAACTGGCGGTACTGGCTATCTGGGCAAGGCATTGACAAGAGAGATTCTGAAATACGGTCCAAAAGAGATTAGGGTGTTTTCCAGAGACGAGGTCAAGCATTACAAGTATCAGATAGAATTCAAAAATGACCGCAGGCTTCGAAACATCGTAGGAGACGTAAGGGATTTCCATCGCTTAAGAAGGGCAATGATAGGATCGGACATAGTGATACACGCAGCAGCATTGAAACGGATTGATCTGATAGAATATAATGTCGAGGAATCTATAAAGACCAATGTTCTTGGAACACTAAACGTCGTCAATGCGATATTCGAGGAGAATGTAGAGCGTGCCATTTTCATATCCACAGACAAGGCTTGTTCTCCTGTCAATGCATACGGTGCATGCAAGTTCATAAGTGAAAGGATATTCACGGAGAGCAATTTCACAAAAGCGAACCGGAAGACAATATTCAACGCAGTCAGATATGGAAATGTCTGGGAGAGCACAGGCTCAGTTATCCCTTTTTTCAAGGAGAAGATCAGGCGCGGTGAGAAGATTCCGCTGACTGACGCCAGGATGACTCGTTTCATAATTACCCCTACTCAGGCCGTCCACCTGATATTTGATGCATTGAGGTATGGAAGAGGAGGCGAGGTCTTTGTGCCGCGGCTTCCGGCATTTAGGGTGACTGATCTGATAGATATATTGAAAGAGAATCTCAGCGCAGACAATGAGATTGAGGTCATCGGCCTCAGGCCTGGAGAGAAGATACACGAGATAATGCTGAATTTCTCAGAGATTCCGAGGACATATGCTTTCCGTAATAGGTTCGTCATATCTTCTGCCATCCAGGGCCCAAACAACAGGAAAAAACCGGTCTATAAGGTGCGCGGCAGGCTACTCACAGAAAAGGACATGACTGAGTATAGTTCTGGTGACAATGTCATATCAAAGACAGAATTGAAGAAGATCTTTACTGAACTCGAGCTGCTATGATCTGTTTTTCCAGGCAGTGGCAGCAGGATATGTGATCTCGCATGGCAGAAGAAAAACAGGTTCTGAAGAATACTTTCATCTATTCTGTTCTCAAGTATATTGCGTTCTTTGTTATGGTGGTCACTGGTTTCATAATAACTAAATATCTGGGTCCTGCATCATTTGGTGTCTACAGTGCTATGATCCTTATTCTCAACTACGGAAGATACGCTTTCTTGGCTTTCTTTTCAGCTTTCTACAAGAAAGCCTCCTTTTACAAGGGCAGAAAGGAATATTCCAGGGTAGAGGAGGTCCGTCATGCGACCTTTTCAGCATCTTTTTACATAACTCTTTTTATAGGCATACTATTATTCATAGTATCTTTTTTTGTAAGATACGACCAGGAGGTCTTGAATGCTCTTAGGATAGTCTCTTTGCTTTTGGTATTGCAGCAGTTTTTTTATTTCTATGGTATTTTTCTCAGGGTCGATAAGAGATTTCCTTTGTATGGGAGTTTCGAGTTATCATTCCAGTTGATGCGGCTATTGATGATACTCGTGTTCATCTGGAGGTTCGGTGTTGCAGGGGTGCTCCTCTCATCGGTGCTTGCATATTCTCTGGTGATTGGTGTGATCTATGCAAAAAAGCCTTACAGGTTCCGCTTCAGGATACCTTTCAGGGAATCTAAGAAGTTGTTTCTTTTCGGTCTTCCGAATACCATACTTGGGGCTTTCGGAACGATCTTCATAACCATAGACAAGCTGATGATAATAAATTTCTTCAACAGGTCATTGCTTGGTATCTATTCCTTTGTTGTCCTGGTTCTCGAGGTAATAACCTACATTCCTATAAATGTCGCGGTCATAATACTGCCCAGCCAATTGGAGCGTCAGGGAGCAAGATTAGGTAAGCAGAGGATAAAGAACATGTTCATGATACCGATAACCATAATCTCCTATCTTCTGCCGGTCATAATTGGTGCAGCATATTTCATTTCCGGTCCTGTCATACAGTATATCTTCCCCCAGTATATGGATGCTCTGTCGCCATTGAGGATATTGATATTCGGCGGATTTTTCCTCTCAAGCATAAACATACTCGAGAACTATGTGATATCAGTAAATAAGGAGAAGAAGATTATATTTGTGAAGATACTCATAATAGTGATGTCTGTTCTTCTGAACTATGCTGCTATCTCGTTGGGATATGGTATATTGGGTGTTGCAGTGGCAACGACATTGACTTATCTTATGTATTTTATCTATCTGATCACATTTTCTCTCAAGAACTTCTCAAGAAGCCTGAAAAATAATACAGGAGAATTCCTCATGATAATCTTTCCTTTGGTCTACATGATCCTTATTATTTATCTGGTCCAGATGATTGTATTGGATGTTAAAGGGCCGGTGCTCGAATTTGGTCTTGCGTTCGGCAGATATCTGCTTTTTTTGGTTTTGAACATTCCACTCTGGTTTTATCTTGAGAAAAAGACAGGCATATTCAGGCTTGCGAGAAGAGAATTCATAAGGATAGCCAGGGCTCGCCTTTTTAGATGAGATAAAAATCAAATAATTATTATGTTCTTTTATTTTTTTATATTTTTATTTATGAACTCGATAACCTTTTTTCTGGTATCTGGATGTTTTTTATCTGGGGTTTCTTGTGATTTTTTGTTTTCTGTGTTCAGTTTTTTGTTCTCTTTTTTTTGCCTGATTTCCATCTCTTCTATTCTTTCTTTTTTCATTGTTTTTAATATATTTTTCTTGTCCTCCTCAGACCATACTGCGAAATATTCCGTATTAGGTGGGTATAACAGGGAACCGGATGAACCGTGCTGTATTGTGAAGTTTGGAACTTTGGACTTTCTTGAGACATATATCCCTGCTAAAGCGAAATGGTTTTGATCACTGACAGCGACAGTGGCGGACGGTTTTAATCTCTTGTAGATCTTTTCCATGGTCAGTATCATCTCTATGAGTATCCTGGACCGAAAAACAATGATATTATTGTAGAAATTTTCAAGCACAGGGAACATGATCATTCCATCGAATGATGCTTGCTTGAACATAGCTGGATTTGATTTGATTTCCTTCCAGATTCCGATCATTCTTTTTGAAAGCCTAGCGGCTTTTCTTTTTATCTTCCTGTCTGAGAAATGCTCATAACTTGCAAAATCCATCTTTTCGTTCATAAGTGCCTCTGCTGTGCTGTCTGACCTGAATCCATCAGCGCATATTGTGAGGCTGTTATATTGTTTTTTTTTAAGCTCATCATGGATGGGTTTAGTGATATCCATCTTCTTTCCGTGTGCGCCCATATTGATGAAAAGAACAGTAGGACTGCCGGTCTTGAGTTTATATCTCGCGAGTCTCTTCCTTTTATATGACTTAAGCCTAAACATCAGGACCAGGCCAGTCTGCAGGAAATGACCTGCCAGTTCTCTCAGAAAGCATCTGTCTCCTTTTTTTTTGAACAGGACTTTGTTCTTTTTTGCAGCTGCTTCTGCCATGGATGGGATTAGGTCTCTTTCTTTTTCAAGTATTATTGTCTTGCAGTTCGAAAAGCACATCACTTTCTTTGGTTTTTCATGTGCTACTATCTGATCGATTATCCTGATTATTTTGACTGTCTTGATTATCTCAAAATCATAGTATATTTCAGGAAGAAGGTCCATGATGCTGATGCCTGAAACGCTTAAGTGTTCCTTTAGGTTTTTTCCATTGTATTTAATGTTCTCTATTTTCTTTATTACCTCGAACTGGTCCCAGAATCTCTTTTCATATTCAAGGCCTGTGAATTCATAATCTTCTTTGGTTTTGAAGGCTATCCCTGATTTTCTGAGATTTTCGCTTGCTTCGTCTGATATAGAGACAATGACTTGCTTATTTACGTCTGCCTCTTTTAGTTTTTTGACGCATTCCTTTGAGTGTACTATTATCATATCTTTTCTCATTTTAAGGTTTTGATTCTGGTCCACTTTAATAAAATTTATCAAAATCCGGCGCTGTCCAGAATGTCATAGATTAGTATATGAATTTTTTTCCAAAATTGGCCTATTGATTAGCACCGCCAGGTTGACTAAGATTCAAAATGTTTTTGCTTATTATAATACTTTGGACAGTGGATTCACAACCTTTAAAAAAGGCGGCTTTTGACCAGATAGGAAAAGACGAGTAGGGCATTGGTCATGGAAAAATCAAAAACACTCAGGGACATAAGGGTTGTCGGAGCCATCAGGCAGACTGAGAACCTGAAGAATTACGATTCAACCGACAAGGAAGAGATTCTCGGGAGACTGGGGATCAAACCAGAAAATGAGCAGAAAGTGATATTGTTCTGCGCAAGCTACTATTTTTCTCAGGATTACAGTCGGATCGTTGGTTTCCTTGAATGGATAAGCAAGAATAAGGACCTCTTCTGTATAGTTAAGCTTCATCCAGCGACTCCTCTGCCGGACATATCAGTACTCAATCAAAGATACAGGGAAAACGCAAGGGTCATACAGTTCTTTAATTATTATGATCTTCTGAAGGTATCGGATATAGTAATCACGCTTCTCAGGTCAACTACATCAATAGATGCTTTTATATGTGATAAGAAGGTTATAATATGGCAGTTTCATGATGAGACAGGAGACAATGAGCATTTCATTGAGATATGGGACACGGATAATCCGCCTTATATCGAGGTTTTCGACCAGAAGCAATGCCAAAAGACGATAAGGTTCATACTTAAGAATAAAGATGTCAGGGAATACCTGTCGTCCTGCTGTGAGGTTGTCAGGAGAAAGCTTGGTATAGATGGTCTTGCTGCTAAGAGGGTGGTTTCATACATAGAAGATGTAATCGACGATAAAGCTTTATCTTTCGAGCCATCGCATGCTGTCTGAGGTCTTTTCATTGAACCATTTCTTGCATTTTCTGCAAAAAAAGCGCGCAAGTCCGTTTCTTTCAGCCCCTCTTTTGATGATTGTGAATCTTCCGTCTGATTTCTCTCTCAGGATTCCGCAGTTAGGGCACCTGCAGTAGACTATCTTATTATCTATATCAAGTTTTTTGCGCATTAATGGGTCTGGTTTATACGAGGTTTTATAAACATTTTCATAAAAGCGCGCAATAGTTCACAAATTTTATAAATGATTGCAGAAAAGACGAATTTGTTTAAGTGATTATATTGAATAACATGCTGGAGGTGCGTTTATTTGTACGAAGATATAAGAAAGAGGTTAAAATCAGGCCAATATAAGATAGGAATATGGGGTCTTGGTTATATAGGTTATTCTTCTATGGCATATTTTGCCAAGAACGGTGTGGCCTGTGTCGGATATGATGTGAACAAGAGGCGGGTCGTAAATGTTAATTCAGAAGGAAAGTGCGACATCTATAATATGGAGTACTGGCTTGGTTTTGATGTATGTCCGCTGATAAATTCCAAGCTTATGCATGCGACAATGGATAAGGGGGATTTGATCGATGACAATATACCCGTCCAGTTGATATGCATCCCCACAGAGAAGGTAGGAAAACCATATGACGAATATCTTCTGGATGTAATCGGAACTTTGGTTAAAGCCTATGAGAAGAAGAAGCCAGCACAGCCGCCGCTGCTGATAATAGAGAGTACTCTTACTCCGAACAGGCTCGATAACATAGTCATCCCATTCATCGAGAAGAGAGGCATGAAGGTAGGAAAAGACATTTTGCTTGGAGTAGCGCCGAGGAGGGATTGGTTTGTCTCTCCAGATAAGACACTTGAGACTCTTCCCCGTGTTGTCGGAGGAACAGACAAGAAGACTACACAGGTCGTAGCAGACGTGCTGGGGATTATTTGTAATGACATCCGTGTCGCAACAGACCATAATCACGCATGCATTGTAAAGAGCATAGAGAATGCTTTCAGGCAGCTGGAGATAACCTTCGCCAATCAATTGTCTCTTGCATATCCGCATCTCAACATGGTTGAGATACTCAAGCTTGCCGGAACAAAATGGAACGTCGGAACATACCATCCTTCATTTGGAACTGGCGGTTATTGCATACCTCTTGCTCCGCAGTACGTTTTGGAAGGCGCAAAGAAGCCCGAAGCATTGACTCTGCTCAAGGAGTCCTTGAAGACCGACTTTTCCCAGCCTGAAAGAGTGGCAGAATCCTTAAAAAAGAGGGGCTCAAAGAAGGTCGGCATACTTGGTCTGGCTTACACAAAAGACATAAAGGTCGAGACCCTCTCACCGACGATTACAATTGTCAGGGAGCTTCAGAAAAGAGGCATTGATGTTAAGGTCAACGATCCGTTGTTTTCAGATGACGAGATAAAGGATATCACAGGAGCAGATACTTTCGGTTTTCCTGAGGGGATGAATGAATTTGACACGCTTCTCATGGTTTCCGGGCATCTTGTCTACCTTTCTACTCATCATGATAAGATATTGGGCAACATGAAAAATGCAGAATTCATACTTGACAATATGGGTCATTGGAAGGACATCGACTTTGGCGGGATAGAGTATCGCGAGGCTGGAGGCTCTGAATGGCTTGGTAAGTTATGATTTGTTCTTTTTTTCTTTTTGATTGACCAGGATTAAGATTTAATATACAGATAAATTCCGTAGAAATGCTGTTTTTTTTGCCGCGAGAGAATATTTATGAAATACCGAGAACAGGATGTTCTCAGGATTGGGAATTTTTGATTTTCAATAAATTTTCTCGAGCCCAGATGGGTTTTTACGAACTGAAAAAACAGAATAGGATAACATTTCTAAGGAGCAATACAGATGGAAAAATGAGAAAGATTATGTTTATCGGTTGCAATTCCTACGTAGGAAAGCAGATAATTCCTGAATTTTCAGAAGCGTTTGAATTGATAGGTACCTATCATAAGAAGAAGAACGATTACCTGAGGGTGCAGGTGCAGCTCGATGCAACAGACAGGTCTGCTGTGGAATCTGTGATACAAAAATATGTCCCTGACATAATAGTCATACTCTCAGCAGTATCAAGCACTTCGGATAAAAGAGCAGGGGGCATCAATGTGAGAATTGTATCAAATATTTTCGATGCAGTCTCGAACTCCGGCATCAGGCCAAAGATAATCATGTTTTCCTCAGACCAGGTTTTCAGCGGAAGATGCGGTCCATACACAGAATCTGACAAGCCTGATCCGATAAACGTATATGGAGAATCAAAGCTTAGGGGAGAGCAGATATTATCCGGATATGACGACCATATAATCCTCCGGTTTTCCCTGATTTTAGGAAGGAAATTGGAGGGTGATCATGAGAATTTCATCACCCGTTTCATAAGCTCTGATGATATGGATGTTTTCACAGATGTATATCGGACGCCTGTTTTTATCGGAGATATACCAGGGGTCATCAAAGAATTGATACAAAGAGATTATCGAGGAATAATGAACGTCTCAGGAGATTCATATCTGAGTTATGCTGAGATGGCAAAGATGATAACCGACTGTCTTTGCATTCAGAAGAATTATTCAGAGGTAACATGCGAAGGCGCCAATATCCCCAAGAGACTTGGCCTGAAAAACCAGAAGCTCAAGGACTTGACTGGTCAGGAGCTGACTGGGTTTATTGAGATTATTAAAGAGTTGGAAGGTGAGAATAAATGAGAGCGCTAGTTACAGGAGGTTGCGGCTTCATTGGAAGCCATGTTGTAGAGAAACTGATAAAGGAAGAGAGATTCGATGAGGTTGTTGTTTTGGATTCATTGGTTAAAGGGAAGCTTGAGACAATCCAGTACCTTATTGATAAGGGGAAGGTGAGATTCATCGAGGGAGACATAAGATGCCGTGATATAGTGGATGAGGCCATGGCAGGTGTGGACTATGTCTTTCATCTGGCAGCGATACACATCGCAGGGAGTCTCCGGTCACCTGAGGAATGCATCGATATAAATATCAAGGGCTCATACAATGTATTTAGATCTGCTTTAGAGCACAAGGTAAAAAGGGTGATATATTCTTCATCATCAAGTGTCTACGGAAATCCCAGGAAGATACCGATGCACGAGGATGACCAACTCTATCCTGCGGAGCCTTATGGTGCAGCCAAGCTCTACTGCGAATATCTTCTCCAGACCATGCAGAAAAAAGGTCTGAAATGGAATGCTCTGCGTTATTATAATGTATATGGAGAGCGCCAGGCAGCACATGCTTATTATACGACAGTAGTCATACATTTCATAAAGAGGATAATGAATGACGAGGCGCCCATAATTGACGGCAAAGGGGATCAGTCCATGGATTTCACGCATGTCTCTGATATCGTGAGGGCCAATATTGCTGCGATGAAGTCAGATGCATGCTGTGAGGCATTCAATGTCGGGACAGGGGTCCAGACATCAGTAGCCCGGCTCGCGCAAATAATAATTAAGGCCCTGGGCAAGGAACTGAAGCCTCAGTTCAGGGAAAGGGAAGTTCTTGTGACAAAGAGGCAGGCAGACACAAAAAAAGCAGAAGAATTGCTTGGTTTTACAGCAGAAGTCAAGGTAGAGGATGGGCTTTCAGCCGTAGCAAAGGAGATCGCAGCCCATCCGGAGAGATATTAAGATGGCAAAGGAAGAAGGATTCATTCCATTGGCAAAGCCTATGGTTGGGGAAGAGGAGATTGAGGCTGCTGTGTCTGTCATGAGATCCGGATGGTTGACAACCGGACCCAAAGTCAAGGAATTTGAGGACAACATAAAGGAGTACCTTGGCTGCAATTCAGCTATCGCTCTCACGTCATGCACTGGCGGGCTTCATATATCATTGGCAGCCTTAGGAATCGGCCCTGAAGATGAGGTGATTTTGCCTTCCTATACCTTTGCAGCAAGCGGTCACGTTGTCGCATGGCTTGGAGCAAAGCCTGTGCTCGTGGATGTCGAGCCGGACACGTTCAACATCGACCCTGACAAGATTGAAGAGGCCATAACGTCGCGTACTAAGGCCATAATGCCGGTGCATTTTGCAGGTCATTCTTGTGACATGGATCGCATTCAAAAGATCGCCAAAAAGCATGATCTGTATGTGATAGAGGATGCTGCGCATGCTATAGGTACCCAATACAAAGGCAAGAAGATAGGCTCTTTTGGAGACGTGACAGTGTTCAGTTTCTATGTGACAAAGACTATGACGACTGCTGAGGGTGGCATGATTACAACAAATGACTCAAAGCTTGGAAAAAAGCTGAAGCAGCTGACCTATTTCGGAGTTGATAAGGATGCATTCAACAGGTATACTGAAAAAGGCACATGGTATTATGAGATTATTGCTCTTGGTTTTAAGTATAACATGGATAACATACATGGTGCGATAGGTGTTGCACAGCTAAAGAAGCTCGAGGACTTCATAGCTAAAAGAAGGGAATTGGCATCGGTTTATGATGAGCTTTTTTCAGATGTCCCAGGAGTAATTAGGCCGATAGAGAAAGAATACACAAGACATTCATATCATCTTTATCCGATACTCCTGGATACAGAAAAGATAAAGATCAGCAGGGATAGGTTCATCGAAAAGCTAAGGGAGAACAAGATAGGGTCAAGCGTGCATTTCATACCCCTGCACCTTCATCCTTTCTACCAGAAGACCTATGGATATTCAGAGGGAGACTTCCCTGTTTCAGAGAAACTTTTTGATAGGGAGATTTCGCTTCCGATGTATCCTGGTTTGGAGAGGGAAGATATCGAGAGGGTTGTCGAGACTGTCAAGAAGATCATTGAAAATGGATAAGGTCTTAGTTATAGTTCAGGCAAGGATGGCATCAAGGAGGCTTCCTGGAAAAGTTTTGATTGAGCTTGAAGGAAAGCCTCTGATACTTCATACTATAGAACAGCTGCGAAAATCCAGGGCAGCAGATAATGTGGTTCTTGCTACGTCTGATAGGCATTCTGATGATCCTGTGAGCAGTTTATGTTCTGATAATGGCATAGAATGTGTACGCGGTCCAGAGGAAGATGTACTCAAAAGATTTATCATTGCAGCAGACAGGTTCAAGCCCATGCTTGTGGTTCGCATATGCGGGGATGAACCGTTGTTCGATCCAGCCATACTGGACGAATCCATAAGGCAGCACAAGGAGGCACAAGCAGATTATTCGACTACTATTGGACAGGTTCCGAATGGCATGGATGTCGAGATTATAGATTACAGGATTCTCAAGAAGCTTGATTCTCTGGCAGAGCTGCAACCTCACAGGGAGCATGTGACAAAATACATAATTGACAACCCAGACGATTTCAGGATATTGCGCATAGATTTCGGGGAAAGGCTTACAAGACCAGATATAAAACTGACTGTGGACACTAGAGAGGATTTCCTTTATGTACAGGAGATAATGAGAAAAATAGTTGGCCCTATATCTGCAGATAAGATTATTGCATTGGTAGACAGCGGTGAAGTGAAAAGGAAAGAAATAATCATGATTCGGGCTGATGGCTCAAAGAAAAAAGGTTTTGGTGATCTTATCACCACAATGGCTATAGCCCAAAGACTAAGAGATGATTTTGAGTTCATATATGCTGTGAAGGATCATCCGCAGTCAGTAAGGTTTCTCAAGACCAAAGGATATGAGGTGGTTCCTCTACCTAAGGATAACAAGAATGTAGAGGACATGGATATCATCAGGGGCTTGATGAAAAAAAGGTCTGTTCAGTATTCAATAATTGAGTTGGTTCCTCAGGACCCGGATTTTCTAAGAGAGATTTCTTCGCTTATGGAAACAATGGTCATCGATTTCTTTGGAGGTTTTGAAGTCTGGTCAAAAATCATCCTGAGGTGGGACCTTGATGCATCAGAAAAGGATTATGGATTCAAAAAAAATACAATAAAGCTTTTCGGTCCAGGATTCGTACCGATTTCCGCAGGCATCATAAGCTCTGCAGGAAACAGGAAAAAAGATATAAACGATTTGAGAAAAGTCATTGTCTCTTTTGGTGCGACTGATGCTTTCAACCTGAGCAGGAAAGTCTTGGATGTTATTCTGTCTGAAGGTCTTGATTATGAATTCACATTTATCCTTGGTCCTGGTTATAGGGACTATCGGTCATTTGAAGAGAGGGTTAATAGGGCCGAAAAAAAAAATTTAAAAATAATGCAGTATCCTGACGACATATACAAGGTCTTTCAAAGCGCTGACCTAGTGATATCTGCAGGCGGTTTCACTGCTTTTGAGCTGGCATATCTCGGTGTGCCTTTCATCGGCATGTCTGAAGCTTCATGGGAAAGAAAAAGATTAGCTCTCATGGAAAAGGAAGGTATCTGCAGGTTTATTCGGTCTGACATCCGAAAGGGTCTTCCGAAACAGTTAAGAGTGCTTGAGAATACAAAAGTCAGAAAAGCCATGTCTGATAGAGCAAAGACGCTGGTCGATGGAAAAGGCATGGACAGGATAGCAGAAATTATGTTAAGAGAATGGAAAAGATGATTAGGGTTAGGGACAAGGAAATCAAAAAGAGCTGTTTTATAATAGCAGAGATTGGGATAAATCATAATTCAGACATCAAGATCGCCAGGGAGCTGATTGATGCGGCAGCTGATGCTGGTTGTGATGCAGTCAAGTTTCAGGCCTTCAGGGCGTGCAGGATGTATCCGAAAACAGCCGGAAAGATAGACTGGAAAGACAAGGAAAAGGAGTATTCATACGATATATATGATGCTAATGAATCCTTTGAGGTGCCAGATGGTTGGTGGAAAGAGCTCTCTGGATATGCTCATTCCAAGCGCCTTGTTTTTTTTGCTTCTATATGTGATGAGCAGACAGGTGATGAGGTAATAGAATACCTTGACATGGTAAAGGCGACTTCTTTTGCAATAACGCACATACCATTACTAAAGCACATCGCATCATACGGCAAGCCTTTGATATTCTCTACTGGAACAGCCACTATGGAAGAGATTGCCGATGCTTATGATGCTGTCTCAGGCATAAATGACAATATAATGATCATGCACTGTATATCTCAGTATCCTGCTAGGCTTGAGGATACTAATATTGCAGAGTTGAGATATTTGATTGATAGGTTTCCTGAAGCAGTCGTTGGATTTTCAGATCATTCTATTGAGATAAGTGATGCGCCGGTCGCAGCTGTTGTGAATGGTGCCAAGATTATAGAGAAGCACATAACGCTGGACAGGAGGATGCCGGGTCCTGATCATTTCTTTGCTCTCGAACCGGATATGCTCAGGAAGATGGTTTCCGATATACGGAAAGCTGAAAAGGCGATAGCTTCAGGTAAAGTAGTGGATGTCAATCCTCTGTTTCAAAAGACCAGGAAAAGGGCAGGCACACAGGCAGAAAGATATTTCAGGTCCTTTGCAAGAAGAAGTGTGATGACCACACAGCCTCTCAGGAGGGGTCATTTGCTCAAAAAAGAGGATCTGATAGTCTTGAGGAACGCAAACAAGAAGCCAGGGCTAAAACCCGAGTGGTATGAACGCTTACTGTCAGGAAAATATTTCCTGAATAAGGATGTAGGAAAAGAGCATCCTATAACTTTGTCTGATATTTCAAAAAAAGGATATGAAAAGCTCAAGATTCAGTTGTTGGTTGATACAGAGAAGATCTGGTATAATGCTTATGTGGATGAGTTGGTCAGCTCCATAAGCGATGCAGGTCATGATGTGAAGCTGATCAGGGATCCTGAAGACATTAAGACAGGCGACATACTTTTTCTTTTGAGTTGTGTTCGCCTGCTTCCAGAAAAAAAGCTCAGCTTGAACAAGAGAAATATTGTGATACATGCATCAGAAGTCCCAAAAGGCAGGGGCTGGTCGCCCATGACCTGGCAGATTCTGCAGGGTCGCAACAGCATCCCGATCAGTCTGTTCGAGGCAGAATCTGAAGTTGATTCAGGTGTTGTATATATGAGAAAGACTCTCGAGCTTGACGGTTCTGAACTCATAGATGAGGCTCGGGAAAAGCTTGCCCGAAAGGTAAACCAGATGGCGATGGAATTCATTTATTCATACCCTGATGAAAAAGGCATTCCACAGGAGGGTAAGCCCACTTATTACGACCGAAGGACTCCCAGGGATTCAAAGCTGGATGTAGATAAGACCATAAAAGAGCAGTTCAACCTGTTCCGGGTCGTAGATAATGAACGATATCCTGCATTCTTTGATCTCAACCAAAGCCGTTATGTGATTACCATAAGAAAGGATGACAGCTATCTTCAGGATTAAGATGCTTAATTGGGATTGCCTGAAATTTCCGATGCATTGTTCATGCATAAACTTTTTAAATGCAATGTGATTTTTTTTTGAAAGGTCTTCTTGGCCTAAGAAGGTTTGCAGATTCGAGCGACATTCGAACTTGTATCCTTTGTCTAAAGACAAAGGTTTTAATCTCGAATCTGGAATAAAACCTGGCTTGAGTGCTGTCAGCCTCCTGCTGAAGGTGATTTTTTCATGGATGGCAAGGATTATAATCGATCGACTGAAGCATATGATGGAAGCTACACAAAAACCTATGAGAGGGACGATTTTGTACATGATTTGATATTGCCTTTCATAAAGCACGGTAAAAGCCTGCTTGACATAGGATGTGGAGATTCAAGGTTCCTTTATTATCTTCAAAGGAGACATCCCGGGCTGCACCTATGTGGTCTTGAACGTTCCCGCGAACTAATAGATAAGGCAAGAAAGTCAGATGAATTAAAGGACATAGAGATAGTAGAGGGCGATGCCATGGGTTTTTCGTTAGGTCGGACTTTTGACATCGCAGTCATGTCGGGTGTGCTGTCTATATTCGATGATATAGAAAAGCCCATAAGGGTGATGGTTGACCATCTCTGCCCAGGAGGCATAGGTGTCATATTTGGATGTTTCTGTGCAAAAGATATCGACGTTCGGGTAAGGTACAGGAATAATTTCGCAGGCAGTAATGAATGGGAGTCTGGCCTGAATATGTACAGCATCGATACTATGAAAAGTATCCTGTCTGAATATGCAGATGATATTGAAGTTTTCCATTTCGATCTTTCGATAGATTTGGATGAGCAGGATGACCCGGTCAGGACTCACACGATCAAGACTGAGGATGGCGGGCGTCTTATAGTGAATGGTATGAATATTATAAACGATTTTTATGCTTTCAGGTTCAAAAAAAAACCACGAAAAAAAGATTAGCGAAGTGCTAGGTGCTAGGATATGAGAATCGAACAAAAGGAAGAGCCCAGAAGATTCAATGTAGGAAAGAACAAGAAGATTGTCCTTTCTGATTGGGGCAGGATATTTGCAGGTGATGATGAGCTGCTGACTTTCGTGACGCCGAAGGGAAAGGAATACGATATCTGTGCGAAGACATGGGGTTTTTATGCTACGCCTTCGATGAACGGAAGGCTCAAAGCGCAGGGCTTCAAGAGTTGTCTTGTCAAAGGCGATGACAAAAAGCTTTTTGTGATGGTCGTTGATGATTCGCCTGACAAGCTTGAGGAGTTCAGGAGCTATTGCTCAACAGAGAAGATGGAAATAATAAGATGGTTTGATGAAGAATGAGATACTGTACAAAATGCGTGATGCCTGATACAAGGCCCGGACTGACCTTCAACGACAAGGGGGTATGTTCAGCTTGTGAGGGTGCGATGGAGAAGAAGGAGAAGATTGACTGGAAGGCGCGAAAAAAGGAGCTCAAGGAGATATTCGACAGGTTCAGGTCTCCTGATGGGACTTACTATGACTGCATAGTGCCTGTGAGCGGAGGCAAGGATTCGATATATCAGGTTCACATGGTGAAGAATGTATTTAAGATGAATCCGTTGTGCATAACCTTCCGTACAGATGCCAGGACAAAGATAGGAGAGCATAACATCCAGGCATTGAGGGAGATAGGTGTGGATCACATTGATTTCACCCCTGACCCTAAGGGGATACGTAAGTTAAGGCTCAAGACCTTCAGGGAGGTAGGTGATTGTTCGATTGCAGATCATCTTAACTGGTGGAACATAATGCCTTATTTTGCCCTGAAGCTAAGGATACCTCTGGTTATCTGGGGCGAGAACCCTGATATGGAATATGGCGGGACCAAGGACCTGCGTCATGTAGCAAAACTCAACAGGGGCTGGATGAGAAATCAGGATATACTCAAGGGAAAGACTATAAAAGATTGGTGTGATGAGAATCTGACCATCGATGAGGTTAAGTCTTTCGATTTCTATCCTGACGAAGATGAGCTGGACAAGATCGGTTACACCCCTGTATTCCTTGGATATTATCTTCCTTGGGATATCAAGGAGAATCTTGAGGTTGCAAGATCACATGGCTTTATGGTAAGGGACAAAGGACCGATCATGGGCATCTATAACTATGCTGATCTTGACTGCATGTACATAGTGATACATCATTATCTGAAATGGTACAAGTTCGGTTTCAACAGGGTAACAGACAACTGCTGCAACGAGATAAGGAAGGGCAGGATGACACGCGAGGAAGCAATCAAGCTTGTCCGGGAAAGGGATGGTATAAAGCCTCCGAAAAAGTTCATCCGGCATTTCTGCGATCGCTTAGGGATATCTGAAAAAGAGTTCTGGGACACTTGTGAAAAGTTCAGGAACAGGAAGATATGGAAGCAAGACGACGACAACAGATGGTATATAGATGGTTGGATTGGTGGAGATAAGGTTCCGGATGAGTTTCCTTTCGAACCAGAGGACTAGATTTTTATAGTAAGGTTTTTGAAATGATCCTTGATGGGAAGAAGATATCAGAGAAGATATACGAACTGTGCAGGAGAAGGATCAAGCAGGATTCTCTTGAGCTGCAGCTGGTCGTTTTTCTTGTAGGAAACAATCCTTCTTCTGAGGTCTATGTTAAAATAAAGGCTAAAAGATGCAAAGAGGCTGGTATCGGCTGCACGATAAAGAGGTTTTCTGAGGAGATTTCACAGGAAGAGCTGATTCGGGAAGTGAAAAGGACAGGTTCAGATGACGAGGTTCAGGGCATACTTATCCAGATGCCGCTTCCAAGACATCTGGATGCCAGGCAGATAATTGACATGATTCCTGTATCAAAGGATGTTGAAGGTCTGACATCCTACCATCTCAGCCAGATCTTGATAGGAAACGAGAAGTTGGTGCCTTGTACTCCAAAAGGTATAATCAGGCTTCTTGATGAATATGATATTGATCTGGAGGGCAAGAATGTATGTATTATCGGTTATAGTGACATAGTCGGAAAACCACTGGCTGCGCTCTGCCTGAACAGAAGAGCGACAGTTGTGCAGACTCACAGCAAGACAAAAAATCTTCAGCAGTATACGAGGAAAGCGGATATCCTGATGACTGCCACAGGAAAAAGGGATATTATCAGGTCAGATATGATAAAGCAGGATGCGGTGATAATCGATATAGGCATATCCAAGGATGGCGATAAGATATTCGGTGATGTGGATTTTGATGATGTCTCGAAAAAGGCTTCTTATATAACTCCTGTTCCTGGAGGTGTGGGTCCTATGACTGTTGCGATGCTGATTCAGAACATGATTGAGATAGCCGGTATCTACCATAAGAGATGTCCTCTATGTGCACAGAGGGATTCTCATAAGGTGATGGAGATACTCAAAAAACCGGATCGTGAGACAGATTTCGGGATTGAGGATTATCACAGGGAGATATTCAGGTGCAATTATTGTGGTGTATATTTCAATGTCCATTCATATGATTTTGACAAGCTTTATCAGGGAAAATATAACGAAGCTACCTACGGAAACAAGATAAAGAAAAATTATGATCATATAATGTCTCTTCCAGAAGATAGTTCAGACAACAAGGGTCGTGTCAAAAGGATTGTTTGCTTCTCAGGGTCACTTGGCCAGGACCCAAAGAAGACTGATGTCCTGGATATCGGCAGTGGTCTGTGCGTATTTTTAGGAGAACTCAAGAAGTATGGTTTCAGGACTCATTCGATAGATCCCGACAGGATATCCACGAAGCATGCGAAAGATAATGTTGGCGTTGATTCAGCTTTTTGCGGAACTATTGATGAATACAGTTCAGACAGGAAGTTTGACATAATCACACTTAATAAGGTTCTCGAGCATATAAAAAATCCGATTGACGTGGTGATCAAAGCAAAAAAATTCCTAAAGCCGGGCGGATTTTTTTACATTGAGTTGCCTGATGGCGAGAATGCTTTGAAGAACGAATATCTAAGCGAGGAATTTTTCATCGAGCATCATTTTATATTCAATTGCAAGTCATTCGATTTTCTTCTCAGCAAGAGCGGTCTGACGAGCATGAAGATGGAAAGCATCGTTGATCCGAGCGGTAAATATACTATATTTTCATTTGCGAAGTGATGATACTATGTGCGGTATAACTGGATATTTTCTCAAGAAGAAAATGACCGATGACAGGTCTTTTCTAGTCGAGATGCGTGACTCGATGTCAAAGAGAGGCCCCGACGATTCAGGTTCTTATTTTTTCAACACCAGGTCTGATGACAAAAGAGCCCACAACCTCGGCATGGCGCACAGGAGGTTGAGTATCCTAGATCTATCAGAACTTGGGCATCAGCCTATGACATATGATGGTATAACAATAGTTTTCAATGGAGAGATATTCAATTATCTTGAATTACGAGAGGATCTCTTGGATAAAGGGCATGTGTTTGAGTCCAAGACAGACACAGAAGTCATAATAAAGGCCTATCAGGAATACGGAACCGATTGTCAGAATCATTTCAACGGTATGTGGGCTTTTGCGCTGTACGACAGCAGGAGGAATATACTTTTCTGCTCAAGGGATCGCTTCGGGATAAAGCCGCTCTTTTTTTATGATGATTCTGATTTTTTTGTCTTTGGCTCAGAGATCAAGTCTTTATTTCGTTTCCCTATGCCTAAGATCTCGATAAATCACAATCAGTTGATGGTCAACCTTATGCAGGGATATCGTTTCGTGGATAACAGAAGGCACACATATTTCAGGCAGGTGAAGCAGTTGCTTCCGGCAGAATGCTTTGTGATGGATCTTGATGACGGCTCAAAGGAATTCAGCACCTATTGGAAGATTGACCCCAAAAGGCGCTCAGATCTGACTGAAGAGCAGGCGATAGAAAGGTTCCGCGAGCTCTTCATAGATTCTGTCAAGATAAGGCTTCGAAGCGATGTGCCTTATGCATTCACTTTGAGTGGAGGTATGGATTCATCTTCGATAATATCAGTATCGAACAAGGTCCTGGGCAGGGAGACAGTTTCTTTCTCAGCGATATATTCTAAGGGCAACCAGTATGACGAGCAGGAATTCATACAATACACAGTTGATGATCTGGGTCATAAGCATCATTATGTAGCTGCCGAGCTTGGGGATTTTTTTGAGAATCTGAAGATGATGATCCGCTATAATGATGAGCCGCTATGTACAGTCACTTTCTATTCACAATGGCAGGTCATGAAGAAGATAAAGGAGATGGGATATACTGTTGTTCTGAGTGGTTATGCAGCAGATGAGCTGGTTGCTGGCTATTATGATCATTATCTTTACAATATGTATGATATGGAAATGCAGGGGTTGGACATTGATCATGAACTGGAGTCCTGGCATAAGAATCATAACAAGCCTATATCGCAATGGCATGACTTTCGCAGGGATATGGATAACTCGGATTTTCTTTCGCCCAAAAAGGAGCTTTATTCAAGCATTTTCAGGCAGGAGTTTCTGGAGGGGTTTGAAGAGATGTCTCCGGTTCTATACACAAAAGAGAGCATCCTGAAAAACAGGCTGATGAATGAGCTTCGGTATGAGACAGTCCCTGCGGTTCTTCGGCCAGAGGATCGAAATTCAATGATGTTTTCATTGGAATCTAGGATACCTTTTCTGGACTACAGGCTTGTAGAATTTTGTTTCTCACTTCCTAATTCCATCAAGATCAGGGATGGTTCCTGCAAGTATATACAAAGGGAAGCGATGAAAGGCATATTGAATGAGAATGTGAGAAAAAGGGTTGAGAAAGTGGGTTTCAACGCGCCTATGAACGATTGGATGAAGAATGAGCTTAAGGATAAGATAGAGGTATTGCTTGATGATGACCTGCGGATATATCGATTCATAATAAAAGAAAGGCTGATTAGTCTATGGAAAGAGCACATCGAAGGTAATGAAAATCACATGATGCTTTTTTGGAGTGTATTAAACATAGAATTCTGGATAAGGTACTATGAGCAGCTGGATTCGATAAGAGAGAAAACAAAAAAAAGATGCTCATTTATCGATTAGTTGTGCAAGGATTCTGAGGTCTCCTTCTCCGAATTTCTCTTTTGCCCATGGGTCTTTCTCGACCGTCTCGCCGTCCATGTCTGTGGGAAATCCGCCTTTCATCCTCTTGAAATTTGAGAATCCTTTTTTTCTGAGTATCTCTGTCATCTTATCCCATGATGTATGCTTGTAGGTGGCTTTGAGATCGTCTCCTATATGGTAAGACTTGTTTGTGCTGACATTCAGGAAATTTGTTACTTCTTGTATCTTCTCTATCGGAACTTCCTTTAGTATCTTGACAGACTCATCCCATAGGTCATAGTTGATACCTCCTTCTCCATCTGTGTAATACCAGAAGTATCCTCCCTTCTTCAGCACCCTTTTGGTTTCTTCGATTGCCTTGAGTTCATCTTCCATGTGATGGAACACGCCGTTTTGCACAGCGAAATCAAAGGTGTCATCTTCAAAAGGGATCTCATATATTGATGCCTCGGTATAGTTTACCTTTTCTTTGGATTCCTTGTCTCTTTTCTTGAGTATCTTCTGTGCGAATTCCACGCTTTCTTTCCCAAAATCTATCCCTTCTACTCTTTTTGCCCCTTCTTCTGCCATTGCGACTGAGAAAGTTCCGTTCCCGGAACCAAGATCTATGCATTTCTTATCTCTGAAAAGCGGCGCAAGATTGTTGATCTTTATCCTGTGCTTGTATCTTTCGACCTTCTCTTCATATGATTCAAGATCATATTTGTTCCAGAGGTTGTTCCAGAGATCCTGATGTTTCTCCTCCATCTTGAAGTTCACTTTTTTTGCGTCCTTTTTATCGCTCTCGATGAATAGAACATCCATTGAAGCCTTGAATGACACTATCTGGTCTTCTATGAGTTTCCTTGTCAGCATATATGGATGTTCCTTGAGATCTTTGTTGAAAGCTATCTTTTCATATCTCATATTCAGTATGATAAGGTTGATGATCTTTAAATACATTCCCATTGGTGTATTTTCAACAGATTCCATTGTATCTGATAGTTCACTTAGTTTTTCCAGATAGACTGTCTTATCCAGTTTCTTTTTCTCTTCCATTTTTCCAGGCTCACCTTTTTTGTTATTAATTTGCTTCCTGTATCTCTTGATTGGTTTTCTTTTTTTGGTTCTTGAAATCATCGAACCTGTCTGTGTATACATAGCAGTTTCTGCACAGGTCGAACTTATCGTGCTCTTTTTTCCGTCCTACAGATTCTCTCATATGTTCGAATTTTTTTGAATGCCAGATATCGTGTATGCTCTCTTTTTTTACGTCTCCGAAATTGGTCCCATTGACATCAGAGCAGCATACTGGGGCTGTTCCGTCCCAGTTTATAGCAAGCTTGATCATTATATCCATGCAGCTCTTATGTACTTTTGGATGTTTCGAGGTATCCATGATGTCCTTGATATCTTCATGGTCCTTCACCCAGTTCAGGTCTGTGGTATCCACTATTATCTTATCAGCATACTGTATCCAGTATTTCTTGAATTTCTCTACCTGCTCTTCTGGCTCATCGAGTATTGATGTGCATAGTGTGATCATTGGGTTGCTGCTTCCTGTTTTTTTTTTTATTTCAGAAGCCATCCTGAGCTTTTCGCTGAATACAGAATAGTCTGCTTTTCGCAGTTTTTTATATCCTTCTGTATCGACACCCTGGGCAGAGAATCTTAGTTCATCCAGTCCGGCATCGATAAGGCCTTCCATTATCTCTTTGGTAAGAAGAAGTCCGTTTGTGCTGAGGAATGTGGTTATACCAGCATCATTGGCGATCTTGACCATCTTGACCAGGTCCTGGTGTATGAGCGGCTCGCCTACTCCCACGAACCTCACGGCGGTTCCTTTCCCTTTGATCTCACTGATTATCTTATTATAGGTCTCGATATCCATTATTCCTATATCTCTTGTCATGTTTCTTCGGGAGCACATGATGCAGTTCAGGTTGCATTTGTTTGTCGGTTCGATGTCAAGATAGAATGGATATTCTCTTACTTCATAATCATACGGGAAGAGAAATTGCTTATCTTCGTATATGTCCTTGAACGGTTCTTTCTCTTTGATATCATCATTCTTGAATATTACTGTCATCTGGGATCACCTTTTGATTTATAGCAAAAACAAAAAAAAGTTTCATTTAAAAATTTTATGCAACTAAGGTGCTGTTCTAAAAGTATTTTTTACTCAAAGGGATTTCATGAAAAATTTTTTATAATTTCACTTAATCCTTTTTTTACGTAAAAGATGAAAAAAGAAAAGCCGAAAAAGATCGAAAAGATTCTCTCCTCTCATTCCCAGAACTTCAAGGACAAGCGAATCTTCTCAAACCTCCAGAACATAATGAAAAGATTCTCCCACATAAAGACAGTCTTCATCTACGTCTCAAAGAAGGGCGAGCCAGACACTTTATCATTGATCGAGAAATTCAAGAGCCAGAGGATAACGACTGTGGTTCCTTTCACAGATCAGAATAATAAAAGGATAATTCCAAAGCTGCTTGGATCGATGCATGAACTCAAGACCGGAAGCTTCGGGATACTCGAGCCCAAGAAGGCTCCAGAATTCAATAAGTCTGAGATCGACATGTTCATAATACCCGGAACAAGATTCGACACAAGTCTCAACAGGAAAGGTCATGGCTACGGATATTTCGACAGGTTTCTGGCAGATGTCAAGGGGAGTAAGCCTATAATTGGTCTCAGCTACGAAAAGAACATTGTGGATAATTTGCCTGCCCAGCACTGGGACATCCCGATGGATGTCTTGATATCAGAGAAAAGGATAATTATGGACAAAGAAATCTGAGTCCTGATTCAATTACAGGTATTTTTGGCTCAATTCATCGATCTCTCTTCGTGCAGACTCATAGTCACGGAAAGGAAGTTCAAGGATGATAGAGAAATCCCTTGATCTTTTTCCCATGTGTTCAAATGCCTCTCTTGTTGTTCTTACTTTCTCTTCAGTTGCAGCCTCAGCCAGGAATCCTGGATGCACGTCCAAGGCTCCGTCATAATGCCCTGAGAAGTGACAGTAAGGATTTATATCAAGTCCGCACCCAAGGAAAAATCCAACAAGCTCTTCGAAAGTCATGGCTCTGTCGAACATATCTCCATGCGATGCCATCTGGTTTGCCTGTACAGAAAGATGTGAGAAATCGAGCAGCACCTTTGTATCATAGAGCCCTCCGTTTCTGACAAATGCAGACATTTCTGAGGGTGTGCCGCCGAATGCATAATGATGTATTTTCATCTGCTCATCAAATTTCAGGCTTGGAATCGTCTCGAGAGAAATAACACGGCCGTTCTGAAGATCATATAGATTCCTTTTGATCTGCTCGAATCCCTTTTTCCTTGCTTCAACCGTGTTTTTTGAGCATCCTGGATGCAGAAGCATATAATTTCCTATGTTGTTCTCAGATGTGCTTATGAAATATGCGCCATTGATAGCATCTTTGTTGAACTCTGACCAATCTCTGTTGCCGGTCTCTCTTCTGAATTGATGAAAAACTCGGTTTGGGTCATAGCTCTCGCCGAGGTCTACCCCATGGCTTTCAAAAGGTCCGTGTACCACGAAAGGTATGCCAAGATTTTCCACCTTTCCGATAAGTTCGTGAGCTTTCTTTCCGTTTGTCTGCTCAGATCCTATCCTTAGCTGAAAACCGCTGATTATACTTTCATCATGCAGTCTGATTATTGTGTCTACTGTCCCTGTTTCATCATTTTCGCCTGCCAGGCATCTGATGTCCAGATCACCAAAAATATTGACCATAAGTCAGGAAAAACAAGAGTTGATTTTTAAATGTTTTTACAGTATGATGAACTAATATTGGACAATTAAATTGGTTCGTTTTATTGTTTCATAATATTTAAAAACCTTGACCAGGTTTCCATGCATAAAGATGAAAATATTAAGGACTATAGAGTCATTCTTTCCATATTCTTCAGGCCCTGCCAACCAGGCACTGCAGATTTCAAAGCAGCTCATAAGAAAAGGCCACAAAAGTCCGATATTCACGACTTTCTTTAATATCTCCAAAAAAAGAGCCAGGAAAGAATTATATGATGGCGTACCTATCAAAAGGTTCAGCGACACATTCAGGTTCATGAAATACATAAGGACACCAGATATGGTAGATGCAACAGCGCGTGAGAGCTGTGACATAATCCATGCTCATAACTATCGTTCATACCAGACAGAGATTGCATTTAAGGCAGCAAAAAAGAAAGGAGTGCCTTTTGTGATAAACACTCATGGTTCGCTTTTAGGATATTCTTATTTTGTGAAAGGTATAAGATCTGCACCTTACAGGATATATGATTTGGTACATCTTAAGAAGTATGTGAAGCATGCAGATGCAGTAGTAGTCTCAAGCAGGTTCGAGATAGACGAAGCGAAGAGATTCGGGGTTCCTAAAAACAAGATTCACATGATACCTGCAGGAATAAACCTTGGGGATTACAATCCAAAAAGAAAAGCCAGTAAGACAATAGATCTCTTGACTGTCGGCAGGCTTTCAAGGAGCAGAAACGTAGAATTGATGATAAAGGCAATGGACCATCTGGACAATGAAAGATTCCATCTCACCATAGTAGGACCTGAGGCAAAGAGGTCCGAATCATCAAAAGAGGGATACCTAAAGGAACTAAAATCACTGGCAAGAGGCAGGAACATAACTTTCCTTGGTCAGAGAAAGGGTTCAGAACTAAACAAGTGTTACGACAATGCGGATATATTCTTATATGCGTCTTTATATGAGAATTTCGGTCAGACGATACTTCAGGCAGCAGCATCAGGGCTCCCTTTGATCTCGACCAGGGTTGGCATAGCCTTGGATCTGGTAAAGCCGGGACGTACAGGCTTTCTGGTAGGATTTAAAAGTCCTGTTCAGGTCGCAAGGGCCATCAAGGAACTTGATAGATTCAAGAAAAGGCAGGATTTTGGACAAAGGCTGCAAACCATGGTCAAAAAAGATTACACGTGGCAAGGCATTGTTGACAGTTACATCAGACTATACGAGAGGCTCTTGTAAATGCACCTGTTGCAGGTGCAGATTATCAAATACTGCAAGCCTTTATATTACTAAAAGATTACCCCATTGCTTGCAATGGGGATAACTTTTAGTAATGATTAAAAATTCCAGTGCGAAGCAAAAAATTCCCGAATGCACCGTTGCTTGCAGCGGTGTAGTGAATTTTTAGGAATTTTTATTTTATTTTCAGTTCAGCGCCCTGCAGGCCGTGTTGAAAAGCTCTTAACCTTGGATTTAATAGAACTGTGGCCTGGATTTGGAAAAGGAGGCTATTTTAGGCCGAAAGGCCCAGACGAGGGACTGAATCCTTCACGAAATTGATGCAACTGGGATTCGGCTGTATGAGCTGGCCAGGTGCTATTAAATCTAGAAGCCATGAGCTTTTCATATGGCCGCCTTCAGTATCTCCGATGAGAATTAACTACTTCTAAATTAAGAGAAAAATCCATGTATC
>CAYMIF010000013.1:0-42931 GCA_964390375.1 uncultured Methanosarcinales archaeon | reverse complement strand
TAAAGGGTTGGCTTAGCCCAACTGAGAATATTGCCTAAAGATATATATTCTCGTGACACTGACGGATTTAATAATACTCAGGAAAAATTTCATTTTTCTGGTCGAATTTTTTCCAATCATATAATTAAAAAAAATTGGAAAAAAATTCATATACTAATCTATGACTTTCGAAACAGCGCCTCGATTTCAAAAGATTTAAATAGTATGATTTTTCATTCAGTGAAGTGATAAAAATGTCAGACGGATACAAATTAAGCAAACAAATAATCGAAGAGCAAGGTTTCGAAGTAGCAGAAGGAAACACTGTCCAGATAGAAATGGAAGGCGAGAAGATCGAAGCTAAGATCACAAAGGTAGAAGGAGACCAGGTCACGCTGGAAACTGTCTAGGTCAAATATCACCTATATCCTGTGCTTCTTTCGCAGTTTATTATAAAGATGATTTAGTTTCTTGACTGCATTTTGCTCGGTTTTTTTTATTGAATCCAGATTTTTGGAAATTTGATTTTCAGAGAGGATGGATGAGAATTCTTTTCTGATGATTTTTTTAAGTCTTATTTTTGATGAAGCATCCAATGGCTTTTCCTCCACTATGACCATGATGATCTTTTTGAGTTCTGGATTGTTTTGGGCCGATTCCTTGAGATTCAGATATGGCTGGTTGCCGGAATATAGTATTTTTTCGTTGAGTAGCTGAAAAGTTCTTGCATGCATCTTTTGCCTTAATAATTCTGAGAACTTCAACTCCTGTTTCTCTGGCTTTGGAAGCTCTCCTGTCAGACAGGGGTAGGCATCAAATCCTTGTGAATATCCCATAGAGCAGATTCTTGCCGGGAATGTCAGGCATGCTGAGGGTTTTATTATGTGTATTCTGCATCCCTTCTTGAAGAAAGGACAGGGCTTTTTGAGCGCTACTGCAAGAACATAATCGTAGGGCGGAGAGATAAGGAAAGGCTGAAGCGTGCAGAATCTTGCAAATGCCTGCCCAGGGGTTATACCGAAGTTATCAGCCAGGCGGAATATGAAATCAACCCCTACCTCTATAGGCATGGATGTGTCCTGGCAGCAGGGCTTTATCTGACATAAGTGGCATTGCATATCATGGATTTTATTTGGGATGATATTTAAGATTATTGGATAGGCCCATATTGGATTCTTATCCCCTACCTTTAAGCAAAAGACACAATCAGAATCAAATCATTTATCCAGAAACTGCTTTTTTCTTCCAAGACTCAGCATTGCAGGAACCATAACTATCGTTACGATGAATACGCTCAGGATCGAAAAAGCCAGACTAAGCCCCAAACGCTGGATTCCAAGCAACGAAGCGAAAACAAGCGACAGGAAACCCAGAAAAGTAGTCATCGAAGACAAGATGATAGGTGTTCCGGTGGAGTTTATTGTGTTTTTTATCGCTCTTCTGATATTCATACCCTTCTGGAGGTAATTGTTTGTACTGTTCACCAGATAAACGCTGAAATCGACCCCAATTCCCAGTACAAGCGCAATCAGACCAGATGAAAGAGATGTGAAGGGAACGCTTAGATAACCCATGAGGCCTACAGCCCATATTATGGCTATCAGAACAGGAAGCAGTGCTATGAAGCCTATCCTGAAGGAAGCATAAGCAATGGATGCAAGAAGAAAAACAAGGATGAAAGAAATTATTGTCGTTGTAGCAGTATCTCTTTGAAGACTTTGACCAAGCTCATTGAACCTGATCGTATCTCCGAAAAATGAAACTTTTGCATTGTTGATCGGATTATCCGAAGTGATCTCTCTTATCTCAGAGAGGAGCCTACTTTCTCCAGATTCGCTCTCACCAAAGTCTGTTACCCTTATTCTCACTGTTGTCAGGGTGTAATCCCTGTTGAATTGACTCTTTTTTGGTTCGCGGGAAAATGCTTCCTGAATTGATGATATATCCAGAGGAAGATCGTCATATGCACTTGTAACTGAAATCACATTCTCATCCCCTTCCAGTATCCCTTTCAATTTTTGGATATCTCTTGCTGTCTGAACGTCTCTTAAGTCGCCTGATGTCGACTCAACCACCATTGTCAGGCTGCCAAACTGGTCACCGAAGATCAACGATTGAGTACGGAATGCCTCGGATACCGGATCGCCCTCCGGCACCCAGTTATTATTAGACGTGCTGAAAACAACCCTGCTTGCTCCATTTATCATGACGATTGTCAAGATAACTATCATAATCAGTACAGTCTTCGGAAATACTGCTTGGTAGTATGCTAGCCTGGATAGCTTTCTCTTGAATGAATCAATCAATGTATTCTTAGTCGAGCCGCATCTTCGGCAGAATTGATATATAAGTGCAGGCATCAAAACCATCGTCACAACAAATACAATAGTTATTCCAATCGAAAGGATCAGCCCCTGTGACTGGCTGCTGGGTGATATTCCAAACATAAGCGCTGTAAAACCTGCGGCAGTAGTTATATATGAGGCCAATATAGCCTTTCTTAAATATGTTATCGCTGATATTATCGCATCATCCTTCTTCATACCCTTCTTAATATTTGCTTCAAAAGAAAGTGCGACATGTATGGTATAGTCGACACCAAGGCCGAGCATTAATATTCCGACTGCTGCCAGGGTTATAGTCAGCGGGATATTGAAAATAGACATAAAACCCCCTAATATTATCAAAGAGGTCGAAGGAACCGCTATCGTGATCAGAGTAAAACGAATATCCTTGAAATACCAGTATAATACAAAGAAAATGGCAATAAGGGTTATCCCCAAAGCCTTCAGATTATCCCCTACCAGCAGGTTGTTGACCCTGTTGAGCAGAATAGGGAAGCCTGAGATGCTCGTCTTGACGCCGGGCAGTGAAGATGCCTCCTTCCTGTACTGCTCCAAATCATCTATCACTTCCCTAAATGAACCTACTGTTCTTGGTACCTGGACCTGAAGGCCTATCCTTCCGTAGGTCCTGTCCTCTGAGAGTTCATAATCAGTCACCCGAAGGACATATTGGCTCTCTTTGAACACTTCTGCGTATTGCTGGGCAAGCTCCCGCACTTCTGGTGAACCCATATCTTCGATCCTGTTTGTTATCTTAGAATCCGGATCGATCTCAAACAATATGCTGAAGAAATCATTTGCGCCGAAAGTGTTCGCAAGCTTTCTCTCATTTGTATTGAATTCTGAATCCTCTCCAACCAGGACTGAGAAGCTTGGATCAATCCGAAAGTTCGGCAGGAATGTTATCATTATCGCAACCAAGGCTATGAAAAAGATTATTATATACCATGAATACCTAAGCTGCGTTTTTAGAATTCTCATTTCTTTCTCTTTACAAAGGAGTATATCCCAAGCAATAGGGCGATACTTACAGCGCCTATGATTATCCCTATACGTACAAGAGACAGACCTTGGACCTGTTCCCCTGTTACTGCTATGGTCATCGTATCCTGATCTATCTGTCTGCCTGAACCGACAATGCTCTCCAACTGGACATCAAAATTATAGTCCTGAATTACCGCATCTCCCAATACATCAAATACAACAATCACGCTTGCATTCTCTCCAATTTTTAGTTTCGGTGTTAAAAAGTAATTGTTCTTCTCGAAGTCAAAGGGTTGTGCAGGATCAGGATACAGCCTCAACCTTACGCTCTCAGCATCCTCTTTGCCAGTATTTACGACAGTGACCAGAACCTCGTTCTCCTGCTTGTCAACAAGCACCTCTCCTCTTGGCCTGACTTCTGCTATCGAAAGCTCAGGGACCATCTCCAATGGTATCCGCAAAGGCAGGTTTTCGTTGACTGTCTGAAACGTGTTGTCAAGCTCATCCTCTATACGGAAACGGACACGAAGCGATGCTTCAATGACCTCTTGCCGGGTTTCTTGGATATCGAATGAAAACTCAAGCTGTTCCTCCTCTCCACCTTCAAGTCTCGCGATAGTGTCCCTCATGCTGAATGAGTTTGCTTCCTTTATGGTGTCGCTTACATCTATAAGCTCTGCTGTCAGAAGCTCTGCAGGTTCTTCACCTAGATTCTGGATAGTTACAATTATCTTATTATCCTTGGTGTCCTGCAGCAGATCATCAGGTATGCTTTCTATCGACCCTATGAACAGCTCGGGTATCCTTAGTGATCCTTTTAGAAATACGCTTCTCACGATAGTAAAGGGAACGCCATCCTGTTCGACGATGAACCTTATAGGTATGTTTCCTGCCGGAAGATCGTCAGCAAAGAAAATCCTGAAGGTCTTTGTCACGCTTTGTCCGGGAGCAAAATTCTGATAATCGCTCTTTTGACCGGAAAGCGGCCTGATATCATCATTTGATTCTACATAGAAACTTATTGGATTTTCCTTGTTGATATCCTGAGCCGAGGATATGAGCCTGACTGTCACGTCAGCATACTCACCACTCCTTACCGGGCTGGGATTTGTCTCTAGTATCTCGACAGAGTAACCTTGTACTGTTGGCAAAAAAAATAACAACAGAATTATATATATAATATGGGTTTTTTGTTTCATTGTAATGCCATTGTTATTTAAGATATATATAAAAGTTTATACAATGATCAAGATCCATAACAAAGTTATTTGTTATATTTTATAAGTAATACTGAAATATTGTTATTTATCATTCATAAATAACTGGACCGGACTGCTTCGGACACATTATTAATAACAATTACCCGACTGAAGTCGTGAACCGTTGTTCAAGCTCAAAGATTTGCAAACCTTTTTGCAAGCTTTAGGTATCTGCCATTCTAAGGCAAATACGATATATTCTATAAATATTGTCTTAGCTGGCTTGAAAGGCACCTTCCAAGCATCTGATGAAAGGAGAATCTCCCAGGTTCTGCAGTCTTCATATTGTCATCCCCAAGCCTATCCCTCAGATGACTGTAGAATATGCTGTCCCTGTTATAGCGGTGCGCAAGAGTCGGCTCGCCCTGCACCAACATTGCAATCTCTTCAGCGGGACAGCCAGACAGCCTGCCAGATAAACTTCCGACATTTCTTCTGAGTCCCTGCTCAGGGAGCTTCTCCAAAAGATCATGTATCCTCGCCATTGTGTAGCCATGTACCTGGGGTTCTGCAACAGGACGAGGCTGTTTTTGACCTGCTGCATGCTCTGATGCAACGAATCTGCCAGAACCATTTCCATGAAAAAAGAAGTAATGATACTCTAGAGCATCTCTTCCCTGCTCCCTGATACCAGGCACTGTCTCTATCTCGGCCATGACATATGGCAGAAGAATGCTTCCGCCCGGATCCAGGAAATAATGCACTGAAACAGCATATCTCATGGTTCCAGTAGTACGGCTTCCTTCGCCACCCTGGGCGATCCACATACGTTCCCTGTCATTCACCAGATAGTTCCAACCTATTTTTGGAATATGGTTTTCGGTCATCTTCAGTCCCATAGAAAGTTTCGCGAAAAAATGATGTTTTATAAGCTTTTGGTTTAGGGAAAGGAGGGCTGGGGCAGGAGAAACGATGAATCCCAGAAGCATATTGAGATGATGGCCATTATTATGCTAGGCGGCTCTTGTGAGTGAAACAAATTATTCGACTCTCCTATACATCATTCAGTAATATAAGCCATTATATTGCGAAAAGGTTTCAATAACTCTTCCAAAAAAAATATCAATTAACAAGTAATACATAAAAAAGACAGTCTATTTTGATCAAGAGGATTTGAAAAAAGAGTTATTACAATAATAGGGCTTAAGTTGAAATTGTTCTTGAAGATAATATTCTTAATGTAAAGGTTTTTAACAATAGAAGCAAGATATATAAGATGTGTACGCCCCCCTGGGGAAGAAGCTTAAGGTGTGATTCCAGAATCAGATTTTATCCGAAAATTTTATATACTATAGCCACTATACTTGCTATAGAATGACTTCGACAATCCAGATCAGCAACGATACAAAGAGATTGATCAGCTCTTTTGGAAGCAAGGAAGATACTTACGAAGATATCATCAAAAGGATGTATAAACTTGCTGTCAATGAACAACTTAGAGAATTTTTAATGACTTCTGAAAATACAATTTCACTTCAAGAAGCACGCCAGCGGCATTCTAAAAAATGGTCAAGATAGAAATAGCTGAAGACCTTTTTAAAGAGATTGAAAAAAGATTTAAGCAGGATTCTACAAAGATATTTGATCTAATAGAAACCCTTGAAAAAAATCCACAGAAAGGGAAGCTTGTTGGAAATGTTGGAGGAATTGTGATAAAGGAATTGAGATATAAAGGTTTTAGGTTCTTTTTTCTGGCTGATGGATTCAAACTGAAGTTCTTGAATGAAGAAGAGCTTACTGATCTGCTCTTGAAGTTTGTTAGAATGTCAGATAAGAAACACCAGCAGAAAGTTATTGATGAGATTAAGCATATACTGAGAACTATCGGTGCAGGCGGGTTTTAAATAACTGCCCCTCCCAGGGGCTGAGACAAATAGTCCGATTCCCGGCTAAATTGCTTATCTTTCCAATAACCATTTCCAGACAGGCATTATCTTAATATTTATGCTATCTTTGACGAGTACATCCTGCTGGTTGTAAGTTAGAATCAATCCTTCTCCAAGTTTATACTCCTTGCAAGCTTCAACCAATCCATTCAATTCCCTATCCTTGGTTTCTTCATTGAAATCATAACACACTTGTATTGCTTGCGCAATCTTTAATCCTTGCCTTATCACAAAATCACATTCATGCTTTGACTTATGATAGTAAATTTCCTTGTTTTGTCTTTTAAGAGAAATAAATACAATGTTTTCCAGATATCTTCCCTTGTTTTCACTAAAAGAAAACGAGTTTAGCCGCAACAGGCCGTTATCTACGCAATATATCTTCTTAGGATTCACTATCTGTTTTTTTACTGAAAAATCAAATTTGCTGATTTCAAAAAACAGATAGGCAGATTCACAAGCAGCTATAAACTGGCTTACTGTAGTCACTGAACCTAATCCAAGAATTTTTTTTAACTTATTATAAGATATTTCAACTCCAATATTTGAAGATAAAAACGCTATAAATTGCTTTAATTCCGGTTCACTCCTAAAATCATTCCTAACCAGAATATCCCTATAAAAGATGTCCTGAAAAAGATTTGATAGAAGATCATTGTCTTTTATCTTAAGGTATTCCGGGAATCCGCCTTCATTAAAATAATTTTCAAATGCAGATAATCCTGCTTTGCTTTTAGTCAACTCAAGATATTCTGCAAATGAAAAGGGATAAAGCTCATACCTGAGATGCCTTCCTGTAAGTCTTGTTCCAAGTTCACGACTAAGCATGGTAGCATTGGATCCTGTAACGACAACAATCTTACCAGAATCCACCAGCTGCCGGACATATATTTCCCAACCTGAAATATTCTGGACTTCGTCCAATAAGTATATTCCAGCTTCACCTATCTCTTCTAAAAAGGCTTCATTAAGTTTGGAAAAATCTGCCTGCTCAAAGTTTGCCAGCTGAACATTCTCAAATAAAAAATAATAGGCTTTTTTATCTTTCAAAATTTGTTTTGCCAGGGTAGATTTACCGCATCTTCGAATACCTGAAATCACTGTTGCATACTTTTCCTGTAGTTTTGGCTTTAAATCTCTTGGTATGCTTTTAAAATCTCTTAGATCTTCCTGATATGATCTTATTAATGCTAATAGCACGGATTTGAGTATCATAGCCAAATAGAAAAACCCGATAATATTTAAATGTTTCCATTAGTAATGGATAAATGTTTCCATTAGTAATGGGAAGAATTGTGGGCGCCCCTTCCGAGACAGTTAGTAATTGTCGCTGTGCCCTAATAGATTTTATCATGGTGGTCGTAATCAAGAATTCTTATCGTCTTTTTTTCTTCCAATATTTCATAAGTTAGAACAAATGAGCCTATATGCACCCTCCTTGCTCCATGCATATCTCCTCTGAGAGGTTTGAAGTGGTATGGATTATCAAGAATTTGTTTGATTTTCTTGTTTATATTGATAAGTTGTTGCCGATCTTTCTTCTTTTGTTTTGTAAACTTCTTGTCAGCCTCTTCAGAGATCTCAATATGGTAACTCATTCTAATCCATACTTAGCAGCAAAGCTGTTGACTTTGATGAACTTCCCTTTCCTGATTTTTTCTAATTTATCCAGATATTCCTGTTTTACTTTAGGATCTTCTTCTAGCATTGATTGCATAAATAACTGCACCTGTCTGCTCATGCTGATTCCGTTTTCTTTGCAAAAACCAGAGAACCTTCTATATACAGATTCTTCAATATTGAATGTTTTTAGGGCCATATGATATCACCTAATAATATAAATTATTTAATATTATTTAAAGTTTATTAAAGTTAAATAACTGCCCCTTCCAGGGCTGAGACAATTTGTCCGATTCCCCAGTCATTTTCGGGCACTTTCAACTGAATGGCTGAGTTTCAAGCAAATTTCTCTTCGATCAAATGAGATATTGGTCTATTTTGCTTTTTACTTAAATCATTTAGTCTTTTTATGGTCTTGTTTGAAAGACTAATATTAATCCGTTTTCTCTGAAATGGAAGGGCATGGGTCTTATCATAATCTTCCAATATATCAAATACATCCTTATATCTCCTTTTGATTTCCTTAATCCTTTTTTCGGTTATCATTTTATGAATGTCCTCAATCTGTTTTCTATATTCCTTATCTCAGTTATACTTTGTTTTGCTATCGAGATTATCTGATGCAGCATGATCTCCTTTATTAACTCTTTTTTATTTTGATCAGCAAAATTTAATAGTAAAAAGGTTGCTGTTCGTTTGTTTCCATCTGTAAAAGGATGGTCAACGAGGATTGCCCTCATCAAAAATGCCAGTTTTTTATATTCTCCGTATTTCCTGTTCTTCTGCATAGTTATTGCATAATCAAGACTTGAATCATTTCTTAGGTTTCCACCGAAACCTAAATTTATCCTCTGTAAATCTTTCTTACTAATTTCCATACACACAAATAATTGTTACTTATTAATAAATGTTTTGGTTTTTATAGGAGAAAAAACGCCCCTCCCGGGAATCGAACCCGGATCGCAGCCTCCGCAGAGCCGCATACTATCCATTATACTAAAGGGGCATTTATCAGAATGGAATCAGGTGGTCATTTAAAAAGGTTTATCCTTGCGCTAGTGGTTCTTGTTCATGATCCTCCTTATGTTGTCCCTGGCTCGCTTGATCGGCCTTTTCAGATGAAGAGTGTAGCCGGTCTGAAGGGAAGACCTAAGATAAGGTATGTGCCTGGGAAGCATGTTTATGCCTGAGGCTGCCTTTCCGTGGACCCTTGTCTCGCGGCCGAAGACGAAATTGCGGTGCTTCCTGATGGAGTCGAGGAACTCTTCCCTGGTGCCTGTGAAAGAACTTGTGAGGACACGGCCTATCTCAAGAAGAGAATGGCTGTCTGATCCGCCGGTCATGAACTTCCCTGACTGCTGGGCCAAATCCAATGCCTTCTTATTCTGCCTTCTTGGCATGGCTCCGCAGATCACCTCTATCGTGTCTATCGTGTCCATCAGGAGCTTGTCAACATACGCGCGGTCGATGGATTTCTGAAGGCCTGCTGAACTTATGAAATAGCCGAAGGGGTGGGCTGCGCACCTAAGACAGTTGTAGTCAAGCGAATGATAGATTATCTGCTCAGTGGTCTTTTCTATTGCCATGTAAGGGTTGCCTGTCCTGTAGGCCCTGATGTGCTTTTCATAGAACTCCTTTAGCTCTCCTTTTGTGTAGAAGTAGAAGAGCAGATGTATGCCTTCCTTCGAGGCTACCTCTATACCCGGAATCAACAATACTCCGTCATTTATCTTCTCTGCCTCCAGATAACCTGAGATCTGATTATGGTCGCAGATCGCAAGCCCTATCCCGTTCCTTTTCGCTCTTCGCAATGCATTCCTCGGGCTTGTCTGGCCGTCAGAATGATTGGTGTGGATGTGCATGTCTACTGACTGCAGCCCGATGGTCCGAAATATCCTGGGATTAGGCTTCTCGAATATCACCCTCTCCTTATCCATGATAGTTTCTTTCAAAGTCAGAATATGTTAAAAAATGTTGTGTTTTGGGATTTGACAGAGAAAGAGAGAAAAAAAGAAAAAAATCACTGTATAGGAGGCTGTTTGGTCTCCTGATCAGGCTGAGGCTGCTGTGCTGGCTGAGCTGGTTCCTGAGCAGGTGCTGGCTGCTTCGCTGCCTGCTGTTTTGGCTCTTGCGGCTGTGAATCTGGCCCTGGCTGCTGGGCAGGCTGCTCGGGCTTATCTGGCTGCTCCTTCTGCTGCTGAAGAGCTGCTGCCTGTTCCTGCTGCGGCTGCGGCTGATTTTGTTCCTGGCCTTCGCCTGAAGCAGGAGATGCTGGCTGATCTGCATCTGGCTTTGGCTTCTTCTTCATGCCGAGCGCAACCACGACTATCACTATCACCACTATCAGAAGCAATACCGCACCGATCATTATGATGAGCATGTTTGCGAACCCGCTGCCCTCTGCTTCAGAGATTATGGTCTTTCCCTTGATGTTTCCTGCCTCCTCGAGCATGTCTATCGTGAGAGTGTTGCCTTCGACTGAACCAATGTCTGCCTGCACAATCTTTCCGGGCATGGTCAGGGTGTATGTATAATTGGCACCCATCTGCTTAGCCTGGGCTATGCTTTCATCATCATCTGAAGGAACCACTGAATCGGCATTCTCTGCATTTGAAGCAAGCATCGGCTCGATATTATCAAGGCTGAAACTGTAGACCTTCTTGCCGTCTTTCTCCTCTATCGTGAGATAGCCGTTCTCGACCATATCTATCGTACCTTTCAAGACAAACACACCCTGGCTTGTCATCCTGCATTCCAGGTTGTCGAGTTTCGAGCCGTTGGTCATCTGGGCACAAGTTGTCTCTTCAGAAGGAGCTTCCTGCCCTGCAGACTGGGCCATCCCTGCTGCCATTCCCATTATCTGGCTCATGTCATAGATCATCTCGATCTCTCCTGTTCCATCTTCCTGTATAGTATGATTGATCTGGACATTGATGCAACCAGACAGAAGAAGGGCACTGAGGATGAACAAAACAACAAAAGTTCTTAAAAAAATGTTTTTGATTGATTTCATTGTGGATATAATTTCGGGGAGAATTATATTTAAATGTTTCGATGGGATCAAGGGAATGTTTTTCCCGGTGGCTCCCTTTTCTTCGCTGACTTTTGGAAAAGGCGTCTTGGCCACTCACTACGCCGATTCCCAGACAACCAATTATTGAGTGGAATCGGTACCCGGAGGACTAAAGTGTAGAAAAGCTTCGTTCACTACAAAGGCCCTGACGACGCCTTTTCTTCGCTGACTTTTCGGAAAACCAAAAAGAATTTAAATGATTGATAACTGGAAAAAGAGTAATCGGACCAGTAAAAAAGTCAGAACGATAAAAAAAATTTATTGAAAAAGGGGTATGGTATTGGTCAACAAAAAACTGAAGGATATTATCGATTCAGCAAAAGATGCTAATCTTATTGAGATTCTCCAAGATATACAAGAAGAATTTGGGTATCTTTCGAAAGAGAACCTTACCTATCTTTCTAAAAGACTGAGGATTCCTGTCATCGAGATTTATGGAGTCGCTAGCTTCTATACTGCTTTTAAGCTGGAGCAGGAAGGAAAATATGTCATCAAGGTCTGCAGAGGAACCGCGTGCCATGTGAAAGGCTCCAAAGGGCTACTGGAACATATCGAGAGAAAGCTGAACATCAAGGCAGGCGAGACCACGAAAAATAAAAAGATATCGCTAGAAGCAGTTTACTGCATCGGGGCCTGCGCCAGAGCACCCGCAATGATGATAAACAAAAAGATCTATGGCAATATCACGCCTGCAAAAGCAGACCAGATAATAGGTGATCTGAAGTGAGCAAGGAATGCCAGTTCTGTAATATCGATCCAGGTGAGATCAAGGTCATCATGGAAGGTGATGTGATCGAGAAACTCTCTGCAGGCAAAAAAAGCATAATCAACCCTAAAAAACGAAGGATAACAATCGGCATGGCAACATGCGGAATCGCTGCAGGAGCAGAAGATGTATATGACGGATTCAAAAAACTGGGACTTAGCAGGGATGTTGTTCCAGTCGGATGCGTGGGCATGTGTTATGAAGAGCCTATTGTCATGGTCTATGAAGGCGGCAAGCAGTGGATCTATGGCAATGTGAAGGGCGCAGACATAGAAATCCTGGGAAATGCGATAAAAAACAGCAGGGTCTATAAGAAACTGCTTCTCGGCACAAAACTAGAAGACATACCTTATTACAAAAAACAAAAAAGACTTGTCACTGATAACTGCGGAATCATCGAGCCGACAAACCTCAATGAATATGTTATCCAGGGCGGATTCAGAGGACTTCTTCGGGCTCTTGTGCTTGGCCGGGAGAGGATAATCGAAGAGATAAAGACATCCGGACTCAGAGGAAGAGGGGGTGCAGGATTCCCTACCTATCGTAAATGGACATTCCTCAAAGACAGTGCGAAACCAAAATTCCAGATCTGCAATGCTGACGAAGGCGACCCTGGTGCATTCATGAACAGAAGCATCATGGAAGGCGACCCATACAGGGTTCTGGAAGGACTTATCATAGCTGCGTTTGCTATCGGCGCAGAACAGGCTTTCGTGTATACAAGAATCGAATATCCTTTGGCAATAAAGACCATGGACCAGGCGATCAAGACCTTGTATGAACATAACCTGCTCGGCAAGAACATACTCGGACAGGAAGGCTTTAACCTGGATATCAGGATCAGGCGCGGCGCAGGTGCATTCGTGTGCGGAGAGGAGACTGCCCTTATGAACTCTATCGAAGGCAAAAGAGGCCATCCGAGACCAAGACCTCCCTATCCTGCACAGAGCGGTCTGTTCCTTCGGCCGACCAACATCAATAATGTCGGAACCCTCAGCCATGTGGCGACCATCATGAGGATGGGAGGAAAGAAATATGCTAAGATAGGAACCAAAGACACGAAAGGCACAAAGATCATATGCCTGACTGGCAAGATCAAGAGAGCCGGCGTAATTGAGGTCCCTATGGGAATCAGCCTTAGGGAAATCATATATGATATAGGAGGAGGCGTCCCGGACAGGAAGAAACTCAAGGCAATACAAAGCGGCGGGCCTTCCGGCGGATGCATACCTGCTGAATACATTGATGCAAAGTATGATTATGCATCTATAATAAAGCTTGGAGCCATCATGGGCTCAGGGGGGCTTGTTGTCATGGACAGCGACAACTGCATGGTGAATGTTGCGAGGTTCTTCCTGAATTTCACAAAAGACGAAAGCTGCGGAAAATGCACGCCCTGCAGAGAAGGGAACACAAGGATGTTTGAGATGCTTGTCAGGATAACAGAAGGAAAGGGCAAACCTCAGGACATAGCAAAACTTGAGCATCTCGGAAATGTCATCAAGGACACCGCGCTTTGCGGGCTCGGAAATACTGCACCAAACCCAGTCCTTACGACCATCAGGTATTTCCGGGAAGAATATGAAGACCATATAATCAGGAAAAGGTGCAAGACAAAGACATGCAACCAGCTCCTGAGGTATTTTATCACAGACAGATGCGTAGGATGCGGAGTGTGCCAGAGGAACTGTCCTGTGCAGTGCATATCCGGAGAGAACAAGGACAGGCGCATAATCGACCAGGACACATGCATCAGATGCGGAACATGCCACAGCGTCTGCCCGTTCAAGGCAATCGAGGTCAAGTAGATGGCAAAGAAGACCAAAAGGAAGGCAAAGAAAGCAAATAAGGCCAGCAAGAAGAAAGAGAGAATGATAACTGTCAAGATAAATGATAAAGAGATGCTGGTGAGGCCAGGGAAATCCATACTTGAGACCTGCAGAGAAATAAACATAGAGATCCCTCATTTCTGCTATCATAAAAGGCTTCCTATACAGGGAGCATGCAGGATGTGCGTGGTTGAGGTCGAAGGTGCACGCAACCTTGTGGCTTCATGCTCAACACCTATCAGGGACGGCATGGATATCAAGACACATTCGCCTCGGGTGATCGAGGCCAGGAAAGTGGTCCTGGAACTTCTCCTGGCAAACCATGACCTTAACTGCCCGACATGCAAGAAGAACCTTGCGTGCAGACTGCAGGAATACTGCGCTGACTACATGGTCGAAGACATAAGATATACTGGTGCTGAAAGAGACATCCCGAATGATCTTTCATCAGTATCAATACAACGAAGAGACAATAAATGCATACTCTGCGGCAGGTGCATCGAGATCTGCAATGTCCAACAGACAGTAAATGCAATCGGATTCCATGCAAGAGGGTTCAATACTTACATCGGGCCGTCATTCGACTATGACCTGAAATCTTCAGCCTGCGTGAACTGCGGACAGTGTGTCGTTAACTGCCCGACAGGGGCCCTTACTGAGACAGACTCCTATGAAGAGGTGTTCACTGCTCTAAACTCTGGAAAACATATAGTATGCCAAGTAGCGCCATCAATCAGGGCAACTCTCGGAGAATGCTTCGGCATGCCGGCCGGATCTCTTGTCACAGGAAAGATGGTGTGCGCGCTTAAGAAGATAGGATTTGACAAAGTGTTTGATACTGATCTTGGCGCTGACATGACAATCGTCGAGGAAGCGACTGAGTTCGTGAAGCGGATCAAGAGCAAGAAGAACCTGCCTATGATCACAACATGCTGTCCTGCATGGATCAAGTTCGGAGAACAGTTCTTCTTTCGGGAACTCGAGCACATGTCGACATGCAAGAGCCCGCAGGCGATGTTCGGAACACTGGTCAAGACATACTATGCAAAGAAAATGAAGATAGATCCTAAAGACATAATACTGGTCGACATAATGCCGTGCACTGCAAAGAAATACGAGATCAAGAGGCCTGAATTCAACGGTGACGTGGACTATGTCCTGACTACAGTCGAACTTGGAAAGCTCATCAAGATGCATAACCTGGATTTCGATGACCTGGGAGAATGCGAGTTTGACAATCCTTTGGGTGAATCGACAGGTGCTGGCGCGATATTCGGACGCACAGGCGGTGTCATGGAGGCTGCGCTTCGTACAGCACATGAGTTCATAACCGGAAAAAAACTGGCAAAGAAAAAACTTGATTTCAAGGGAGTCAGAGGAATGGACACCTTCAAGGAGACAAGCATAAATATCGCAGGAGAGGAAGTGAAGATCGCTGTAGTGCATACACTAGGGCAGGCCAGAAAGATCATGGAGCAGATCCAGAAAGGCACGTGCCCTTATCATTTCATAGAAATCATGGCATGCTACGGCGGATGCATAGGAGGCGGAGGGCAGCCTCTTCCGATACACAAGGAGATTTTAGATGCGAGGTCAAAGGCGCTGAACAGGCAGGACAAGAAGATGAAAATCAGACAGTCACACAAGAATCCTACAGTCAAGAAGATCTACAAGGAATTTGTCGGAAAGCCAGGAAGCCCCAAGGCTCATGAGCTCCTGCATACAGAATATAAACGAAGACCTTTTGTCTGATTTATATATATTATAACCACATTATTTTCTTTTTCTATTATTTATGTGAGTTAAAGATATAAATCTTTAGGAGAATTTCTTTATTCTTGTACAACTAAAGACAAACATTTCAACAAAAACTTTTATAAATCATGTTCCCAGACATAAATTCATCCAAAACAAAAAGGTGATAACATGGCGAAATACGAATGCGACACATGCGGGTACATATATGATGAAGAAAAAGAAGGCAAGAGATGGGAAGAGCTGCCTGATGACTGGCTATGCCCTGAATGCGGAGTAGGAAAAGACCATTTCAATAAAGTCGAGGATTAAACATGGGTGAATACGTCGGAGAGATAACAAAGATAGTAAAGGAGACACATGACGTGAACTCATATCTTGTCAAAACCGACCATGATGATTTTATTCCTGGACAGTATGCCCTTATTTCCATTGTTGATAAGCCTAACCTCAGCCAGAAGAAGGCACCAATCACATTCTCTAATGCCCCAGGCGAAAAGATGCTGAGATTAACTGTTAAGGCAATAGGAGAATTCACAAATGACCTCACGAAACTAAAAGCAGGAGATAAACTAAAGCTCGACGGACCTAAAGGTGAAACCCTGAACTTCGATGATTCCATCAAAGAGGATGTCGTTTTTATGGCCGGCGGCTCAGGAATCACGCCTTTTATGTCAGCTATCGATTATGCAGTATCAAAAGGCATGAAAAACAACCTGATGCTTATATTCGGGAACAGGACAGAGGATGATATAATATTCCTACAAAGGCTGAATCAGATAGAATCAGAGAATGAAAAAATAAGTATTGTCCATTTCCTGGAATCTGGAGACGAAGAAAAATATGAACTGGGTTTTATTACAAAAGAGAAAGTTCTCAAACATGTGGATTCCCTGTCAGAGAAAATCTGGTATATATGCGGACCGCCTGCGATGAATGATGCATGCTATCAAATCTTACTTGATATAGGAGTACCTGAAGAGAATATCAGACGAGAGAAATGGGAGATTGCAGGCAAGAAAAGAGGAGAAGATAAAGGGTGAAATAAAATCGCTGAGAAGATAGCAGAAGATATCTACTGGATCGGAATGGACAACCCGAAAGGCAGGGATTTTCACGGAATCCCAACACCAAGAGGCGGCTCATATAATTCATATCTTATAGTGGATGACAAACCTGCGCTGATCGACGGTACAAACAAACAATTCATGGATGATTTCATGGAATCGCTGCAGTATGTCTTAGACCCAAAAAAGATACAATATATAATCATCAATCATGCAGAGCCGGATCATGCAGGGGCCCTCAAAGAGATCTGCAGGATATGCGAAAATGCAAAGATCATATGCAGCGCTAAGGCAAAGGAATTCATCGATAATGAATCCGGACCTGACTGCGAATTCATCATAGCTTCTGAAGGTGATGAGATTGTGCTCGGCAAGAGAAGACTTAGGTTCTTCATGGACCCTATGGTGCATTGGCCTGAGACTATGATGAGCTATCTTTTACCTGAGAAAGCGCTTTTTTCAGGAGACCTTTTCGGAACTGAGGTCGGGCATGAGAAACTGTTCGCTGATGAGATGCACGAATTTTCGATATTGACCAGAGATTATTATGCACTTGTCATGAGACCATTTCACAAAGCGGTCCTAAAAGCTATTGAGAAAGTAGAGAAGATGGAGATTGACCTTTTGATGCCATCTCATGGTCCAGTATACAGAAAAGATATTGCTCAGATTGTCGGCTATTACAGATGGCTGTCTGAGATACCTGAAGAGAAGAAGGTCGCAATCATCTATAATTCGATATGGCACAGCACAGAGAGGATGGCTCATGCGATTGCAGACGGAATAAAAGAAGCAGGATATGAGGCAGTGATCCTGAACCTCCATACTGAAAACCTAGTCAAGATCATGGCAGAAGCATTGACCAGCAAGGCAATCGCTCTAGGGTCCCTTACCATACTTGGGTCTTATCACCCGCAGTTCGAATCATTGTTCGTCTACCTAAAACTCAACAACCAGCCAGGGAAAAGATGCGCTGTATTCGGAACACACGGGTGGGTTGCACAGGCAGTCCCTCAGCTGAAAAAAAAACTGGAGGAGCTAGAATATAATGTTATGGATGCTGTTGATTACAGATTCGGACCCAAAACAGAAGAACACTTATCAAGACTAAAAGAGATTGGCCATAAACTGGCCGGAGGCGATTGAGATGACACAAATAAAAGTCTATTCAACACCAACATGCCCCTGGTGCAAGAAAGTAAAAGAATACCTGAAATCAAAGAACATCGAGTTCACTGATGTAGACGTGTCACAAAACCACGATGCAGTGCATGAGATGGTCGAGAAATCAGGCCAGATGGGTGTTCCGCAGATAGAGATCAACGGAAAGATGATTGTCGGATTCGACCAGGCTGCACTGGATGAAGAACTGTCAAAAGAGTGATACGATGGATGATTACGTCAGGACAATTTTCCAGAATGCAGTGATCAGAGAAAAAGCAGCGCAGAGACTCTACCACAGTCTGGCTTCCAAAGCCAATTCCAAGAGATTGCGTGAGATATCCATCCAGCTGATGGAAGAAGAGAAAGTCCATGAGAGGCTGTTTTCCAAGATGAATATCCTGACACTTAAGATAGTCAATGACATGCCTCTTCGTAAGACCAGACTAGCAAAAATCACTGAGGAAGAAGACCATAGCCCAGAGGATTTCAAGGACATGAATTCAGCTCTTGATTTTGCCATAGGAGAAGAAGATAAAGCGATAACAGAATACTCTGCTGTGGTCGATCATCTGGAAGAAGGGAAAGCAAAAGAGACATTTTCTGAGATAATCAAGCAGGAGATCAGGCACAAACTCATCCTAATCAAAGCAAAAGAAGACCTTCTTGATGGCATGGTAAAATAATCACCCTGTTGATTAAATATAAAATCTGCACTGTTATTTGTTATAATTTATGTGAGTTAGTTTTATAAATATTATTTTCTGCATACATACTAAAATTCATTAACAGTGGAGGTGGTGAATATGAATATCAGAGTCAGATGTGATAAGGGCTATTGCCATGAAGATGATGAGCCCAGCACTCAATTCGATGACTTCTTTTCAGATAACAATATCGTGGAGGAAGATGTGAGACTGAGAAGGCAGAATGTAGGAATGATCTGAAAAAACAGGTCAGAGCGCAAAAAGTAAAAGGAGGAACACAAAATGGACGAAGACATAATAGATGTGTGTGAAGTATGCAGAGAAAAGATGGAGAAGAGAGAGCCAGATGGATTCCTTTACTGCAAGATATGCCAAAACACATCAGAAAAAGAAGTGCAACGAGAAAAAGAAGAAAATTAGATGTGGTTTTTTTGATTTTATTTACATCTGCTCTATAGGGTGGATGCAATCATGACATTCCTGTCCGCAGTTAAGCTGATTCTTGTTTTCAAAATCAATGTTCAACGGAAGGACGAAGTCCTTTGCTGTCGTTATGACTACATTCAACTCAAGGTCCTTGACCTGATCATTGTTTCTCAGATGATGGTTGACAATACCTTCCAGACGCTTCAGGCTTGTTGCCATGAAGAGAAGGCATATATTGTATTTCCCTGATGTCACCATGGCATTGAGAAAGAAAGGACAGTCCTTGAAGATGTCAATCACTCCCTGAGTGTCTTTTGCATTCACATCTACCTTGGCAAGTTTGAGATCGACCACCCTAAAATTCACTCCGTTTATCGAGTGAAGTATCCCTTTTTGGCGAAGCTTCTTGAGACGTGCTCCGACACTGGGCTGTGAAAGCCTGATGTGTCTTGCAATCTCATCCTGGGAAATCTCCGGGTTCTTCTGTATCAAAGAGAGGATGGTGTTGTCACGGTCATCCAGATCCAGCTTCTCGAACAGCTGAATCTTCTTCTTAAACTCTTCAACTTTTGCGAAATTGTTGTTCTTTGCCATGTTATCTCAGATGTGATAAACCACTAGTATTTAAAACTTACTTCTGAAATATTTGGATGAATTAAAAATATCTTTTATTTTATAGTAAAAACATATTTAAAAGAAGCAGAGCATAGTTGTCTTATCTTAAATGACTCAAACATCGGGAAATTCCTCTCTCAACGAATACGCTTGTGGGAGGTTTTTTTTCTTACTAAAACAAAACAGAAGCGAGGTGTGATGAAATGGAACAAAAAATCAAGTGCCATAGAGGAAAATGCTGGGATCTGAAAAAGACGCCGCAGGATATGATAGACGAGATATTTCAGTCAAATCCACTAGCCGGCGAAATAGAGAAAGACCTAATGTATGATTCCAACTAATTTTTTATTCTTTTTATTAAAATTTATATATTAAATGACTTTTATGAGGTTTGTTCTGAAATGTATGACATAACTATCGTCGGTGCAGGTCCGGCCGGAATCACTGCTGCAATCTATGCTGCCAGAAAGAAACTCAAAGTCCTGGTCCTGACAAAAGACATAGGAGGACAGGCAGCCTGGTCTTCTGATATCTCCAACTATACCGGATTTCAGTTCATAACCGGGCCTGATCTTGCTGAAAAATTCAAGGAGCATCTTGGAGGGTTTGAAATAGAGCTAAAAGAAGGGGCAGAGGCTGATTGCATCAAAAAGGATGATAAAAAATTCTATATAACGACAAAAGACAAACACAAATATGAATCAAAAACAGTCATAATCGCGACAGGAAGAAAGCCAAGGAGACTTGGTATACCTGGAGAGGATGAATTCAAGAACAAAGGCGTGACCTGGTGCGCGACCTGCGACGGACCGCTATTCTCAGGAAAGGATGTCGCGGTCATCGGAGGCGGCAATTCTGCACTTGACTCGGTTCTTCAGCTGATACCAATAGCCAAGAAGATATATCTAGTGAACATAAACGAGAAACTGATGGCTGACCAGGTAATGGTGCAGAAAGCCGAGGCTGCAGACAATGTGGAGATCATAAACAACGCAAGATCAAAGGAGATCCTGGGAGATACATTCGTGCAGTCTCTTAAGATGATGGTCGGAGAGGAAGAGCGGACCATCGATGTCCAGGGGATATTCATCGAGATCGGCTCTGTTCCGGTCAACAAGGTCGCTATATGCCAGGATGCTAAGCTCAATGAATGGGGCGAGATAGTGGTCAATGAGAGATGCGAGACAAATGTCCCCGGCCTTTATGCTGCAGGGGATGTGACGAATGTACCTGAAAAGCAGATCATAGTCGCTGCAGGACAAGGATGCATCGCATGCCTGCAGGCGTTCAAATACCTTTCAACAAACAATATCTGAGGTGAAATGTTAAAAATGGCAAAAGAGAACGGCATATACCAATGCCAGGTTTGCGGAAACATAGTATCTGTCATATTCAACGGAGGGGGAGACCTAGTCTGCTGCGACCAGAAGATGAAACTCCTGGAAGAGAAGACCGGAGAAGAGGAAAGAAAAGAGAAACACGTGCCTGTTATCGAAAAGACCGAAGGCGGTGTTCGTGTCACAGTCGGATCAACACCACATCCGATGGAACAGAAGCACTATATACAGCTCATACAGCTCATGCACGGGGATGACATTGTCATCGGAAAGAGACTGAACCCCGGAGATGAGCCTGTAGCAGAATTCTGCTGCCTTCCTGATGTTGAGAATCTCAGCGCCAGAATCCTGTGCAATGTCCATGGAGTATGGAAGAGCAAGTGATATGTTGATTTTGAACCGTTTGTTGATCTTAAATGAACCAACTCATAGCACAGATAAAGCAGCTTGAAAAGTCTCCTCTTCGGGATCGCATCAAACAGCGGCTAGCTGATTTTTCAGAGATGGGTAAAAAAGACAATGATTCCTGGTTCTCTGAGCTATGCTTCTGCATACTTACAGCGAATTCAAAAGCCAGGACAGCGATCGCGATACAGGAACAGCTAGGCATCTCAGGATTCCTGCATTGCGAGCTGCCAGGACTGTGCAAGGTCATCAGAGACAACAAGCACAGGTTCCACAACAACAAGTCAAGGTTCATTGTCGAAGCACGCAAGTTCTGCTCTATCAAGGACATAATAAAGAAGCAGGATGACCCAAGGGCCTGGCTTGTTGAGAACATAAAAGGACTCGGCTGGAAGGAGGCCTCGCATTTCCTGCGCAATGTCGGGTATTCAGAATACGCAATACTTGACAGGCATGTTATAAATCTAATGCTTGAGGCAGGGATGATCAGGAAAAAGCCTCAGACACTCAACAAGAAGACTTATCTGGAAATCGAGAAGAAGCTGAATTCGTTTGCTGAAAGGATTGGGATGAAGCCGGATGAGCTTGACCTCTATATGTGGTACATGAAGGGCGGGGACGTGCTCAAGTGAATCCGGACCGGTAAATAAAGGGATTTTTAAGGATGAACCAAAAACAGATAGGAACCATATTGATTATCATAGGCCTAATACTCGCAATATTCGTCTACTATATGCACCAGAGGGAAGCCCGCATCATATCTGAATTCGTCTCTGACAAAGGTTCTTGCTTTCTGGACGACGGGACTTGCCTACACGAGGAGAGGAACCCGATAATCCATATAATAGGCTGGATAATATCCGCTGCACTCATAACATTCGGAATCTATCTCGCTTTTTTCGACAGGACACAGAAAGTGCTGCTTGATAATCAGAAAAGACTTTCAGAAGCGCTCCTTGAGGCGTCAAAAAAAGAAAAAGAAAAAGATGAATTTGCAGCATTCCTCTCCGGATTCTCTGCTGAAGAGCAAAAAGTACTCAATGCAATCCATTTTCAGGACGGAATAAAACAATCCACCCTAAGATACAAAACAGGAATCTCCAAGTCATCATTGTCTTTGATACTCAGGGGTTTTGAAGATAAAAAGATAATATCCAGGAGGATTTCAGGCAAGACCAAACAGGTCTTTCTTCAGAAAAATTTCAAATGAGCATCCAGATCTAGAAAGGAGAATTTGTCGCTAGATCAGAAAAAGACCTAAAATAACCGAAATATCTCCTTAAACGTTGCAGGACAATAATTCCGCATCCTTAAACGGTAGAGAGAGTTAAATTCTTCAGAAAAGGTATAATAATGGGCAAGCATTTAACCTCGCAAGAACGAGGTGCTCAATAATGGAAGAACAAAGATTCAAGATAAAAGGAATGACCTGCGTAAACTGCGAAAAGGTGATAAAGGAGACCCTTTTGGATATTAAAGGGGTATCAAAAGCAACTGCTGATTATGCATCAGGAACTTTAAAGGTGGAATTCGATAAAGGATCTGTATCTGAAGAAAAGATAATCAAGTCTTTAGAACATAAAGGATATGACTGCTCATGCGAGGATTTAAAAGAACAAGAAAACAAAAAAAAGAACAATGCGAAAAACCTAATAGGCTATGGTTTTGGAATCCTTGGCATCATTATTGCGGGTTTCTTCCTTTATAACCTGAGCCACGATATTACCTTGCCTTCGATATCAGAGAACATGGGATACGGCCTTTTGTTCATCACCGGTCTTCTCACTGGTTTTCACTGCATCGGGATGTGCGGAGGATTCGTGCTCAGCTATACAGCAAAGGATGCAAGGGAAGGAAAGAACTCATACGGCTCCCACATCCTTTATGGTGCAGGCAAGCTTGTGTCTTATACTGTTATCGGTGCTGCATTCGGCCTCCTGGGCTCGATAGTTGCTTTCACACCGATGATCAGAGGCCTTGCAGGGATAGGCGCGGGCATTTTTTTGGTCATGTTCGGCTTAAACATGCTGAATCTTTTCCCTTTCCTGCGCAGGTTAAGGCTTCGGACGCCTAAATTCCTTGACAGGTTTGTCGCAAAAAAATCAAAAAGCAGAAAGCCTCTTGTGATCGGGCTTCTGAATGGGCTTATGATCGCATGCGGGCCACTTCAGGCGATATACATAATGGCTGCCGGCACTGGATCAGTTGTACAGGGTGGTGTGATGCTCTTCATATTTGCAGCCGGGACACTGCCTGTCATGATAGGGTTTGGTATGTTCGCAACTATGATCTCACGCAAGCTTACCAGCAGGATACTACAGACTTCGGGCGTCATTGTAATCATACTCGGAGTGATCATGATAAACAGAGGATTGGCGTTGACCGGCACAGGACTTGACAGCAGGTCTATAATCGCGTCTGTTTCTGCAGACGAGAACAGCATCACCGGCAATGCAGTCGCGATAGAAGACGATTATCAGATAATTGAGATGGCGGTCACACGCAATGGCTGGGAGCCAGACAAGTTTGTACTCAGAAAAGACGTGCCTGTAAAATGGAAGATCGACGGAAAAGAGATAAACGGATGCAACAATGCAATCCAGGTCCCTGCATTCGGGCTTGAATTCAACATCAGATCGGGCGAGCAGGTGATCGAGTTCACACCTACAAAAGAAGGCGTGATACCCTGGAGCTGCTGGATGGGGATGATCCCTGGGACATTCATAGTAAAAGAAGGTATGGATGTCTCAGATGATGAAGCTGTAGCAGAAGAGCTCAAGCAGGTCGATGTACAACCAAGTACAGGAAGCTGCGGCGGCTCCTGCGGCTCATTTAGCTGCGGGATGGATATTTCAGCTGAACCACAGTCAACATCAGCTCCTGCAACGATATCAGGATGCGGATGCGGCAGATGATAATGATGGACACTATCAAACTTGATATAAAAGGAATGCATTGCGCCTCGTGCGTGGCGACAATAGAAAAAAGCCTTAAGCGAAAAGAGGGCATCAGCTCTGCAAGCGTGAACCTCACCACGGAAAAAGCTGTCGTGGATTTTGATCCGGGAAAGATCAGCACAAAAGACATAATCTCAGTGATAACAAAAAGAGGGTTCTCTGCAAGCAAGTCCGAAGATACGCAAAACCCAGACTCCGAATCAAAAAGACGCAAGAAAGAGCTTTCTGAGCTGAAAGTCCTGTTCTGGTTCAGCATGTTTTTTGCTGCTCCTGCATTCATCATAAGCATGGTATTCATGTGGATAGGAATTTCTGTTCCTTACGAGCATTACATCCTGTGGGCACTGGCAACCCCTGTACAATTCATAGTAGGTGCAAGGTTCTACAAGGGTGCCTGGGCCGCCCTTAAAAACAAAAGCGCAGACATGGATACCCTTATTGCCATGGGAACATCTGCAGCATATTTCTATTCAGTATATTCTGTACTTTTCCTTCCCGGAGAAGTGCAGTATTTTGAGGCATCCGCTGTGCTGATCACATTAGTCATATTCGGAAGGATGCTCGAGTCGAAAGCAAAAGGAAAGACATCTGAAGCCATAAGAAAACTCATGAGAATCTCTCCTAAGACTGCGACAATCATCAGAGATGGAAAGGAGATGAAAGTGCCAGTTGATTCTGTTTTAGTCGGAGACATAATCATAGTCCGGCCTGGAGAGAAGATACCTGTCGACGGAACTATCACAGAGGGCAGTTCCTCGGTCGACGAGAGCATGATCACAGGAGAGAGCATGCCTGCAGAAAAGAACAAGGGAGACAATGTCGTCGGCGCGACAATTAACAAGAACGGGTCCTTTAGGTTCAGGGCAGAAAAAGTCGGATCAGACACGACATTGTCGCAGATCATAAAACTGATAGAGGATGCACAAAGCCAAAAGGCTCCTATACAGAGATTCGCTGACGTGGTATCATCGTACTTTGTTCCTATAGTGATCGGAATCGCATTGGTAACATTTCTGGTATGGTATACCGCTCTTTCGGCTTCCACTGCATCTTCTCTGATCGCTTCAGTATCGGTCCTTGTCATCGCATGCCCATGCGCACTAGGCCTTGCCACACCCACAGCCATCATGGTCGGGACAGGAATGGGCGCGAGGTCGGGAATCCTCATCAAAGGCGGAGGAGCCCTTGAGATCACCCATAGCATAGAACACATCATATTCGACAAGACAGGCACAATCACAAACGGCGTCCCGGTCGTAACAGACATCCTAAGTTTCTCGAATCATCCTGAAAAAGAGATACTTTCAGTCTGTTCAAGCATCGAAAAGACCTCTGAGCATCCGCTTGCAGAAGCAATCGTTGCAGCAGGTGAGGAAAAGAAGGTCAAAATCTCCAAATGTAGCGGATTCTCTTCAAGACCAGGATACGGCGTCAGTGCAAAAGTCAGAAACAAAAGGCATTTTTTCGGAAATGAGGCACTCATGAAAAAGAATAAAATAAAAATCAGCCCAAAGCATCTTGGCCAGATCCATTCCCTGGAACAGGAAGGAAAAACAGTCATGATATTAGGAAGCAGCAAGAAGGCCATAGGTGCAGTCGCTGTCGCTGACACAATCAAGAAGAATGCACAACGAGCAGTGCGTGCTCTTGAGCGGATGAATGTCTCAGTATTCATGATAACAGGAGACAATGAGAGGACTGCCAAAGCGATTGCCAGGAAGGCAGGGATCAGAAATGTCATTGCTCACGTGCTGCCAGAAGATAAGGCCAGATACGTCAAGAAGCTTCAGTCCGGAGGCCACAGGGTCGCTATGGTGGGCGATGGGATCAATGATGCTCCGGCACTGGCGCAAGCTGATATCGGTATTGCAATGGGCTCAGGCACTGATGTTGCGATGGAGACTGGCGAGATAGTGCTTATGAAGAACGACCCGCTTGACGTCGCCAGGGGAATCAGGCTGTCCAGGATCACGATGGCAAAGATCAAGCAGAACATGTTCTGGGCACTTTTCTATAACTCGCTGGGAATACCTCTCGCTGCCCTTGGCCTCCTGAATCCGATGATCGCAGGAGGCGCCATGGCACTTTCATCTGTGTCTGTTGTCACAAATTCCCTGCTTCTTAAAAGGAAAAAGATATGATGAGATACATTCGAGCAACTCAATCATTTTTATCCCACAGCCATCCAGGTAATAAAATATAGCATATAAGTTTATAAATTTTAAGAGATCCCACCATTATTGCGTATAACCGGAAGATAACGGCTGCTTTTTAAACAACAACATAATAGGGGTGAACAACATGAGATCTTACTTATATATTCTGTTTTTAATGGCAATGATCATGATAGTTGGCTGCACACCTGAAAGCGACGAGACCAAAATGGATGACCTTGAATCAGAAGACAATATTGGATCTGAAGATGATATAGTAGATTCGGAGGTTCAAGATCCCAGATTCAGCCTTTCTAAAATCTCTGAACATGACAGCGAGGAATCATGCTGGCTCGCTATACACGGCAAGGTATATGATGTGACTGAATTTCTAAGCGAACATCCAGGTGGAGCTGCGATACTTGAAGGATGCGGAAAGGACGCGACTGAACAGTATGAGACAAAACCGACTGGCAACACACATTCCCAGAATGCAAGAGACATGCTTGAAGAATATTATATCGGCGACCTTGAAGAATAAAGAGAAAATCAAAAAAAAATATCAAGCCATGGCCTTTTTAGCATATTGAATCCCGAATGCAAGCAAGCCACCAGTCAGGGCGGTATAGAGCTGCATCATTCCCATTGATGCCAAGAACACCGACGGCAGTACTGAGAAATGCACAAGGACCGCAGCGACTGCGAACAGGAACAGTGTCTTTGCTGCTGCTCCGATACCGAGGCTCAATAGACGATTCATCCTGCGCTTAAGATTTAACTCTTTTATGGCAATCACCAGTATCGAGTTGCCGATCCAGATGAAAGGCACCATATACAAGAGAAAAACCGTGAAAGGCCCGAAAATCAGGCCTCTGGTCAAAACACCAACGTTAGGAAATATTATTATCGGCAAAATCTTGTAGCTTCTCAGATTGAGGGCAGCCAGGACCAGTGCTGCATTGACTATCGTACCTACCAAGAACTGCGGATGGCCGGCAAGAAACGGCACAAAGAAGCATGTGAATGAATACAGGACCATCTCTATGTTCTCCTGAAGATATCCCAACCTGTAATCCTGCTTATCCAGAAATGTATTTTCGAATTCCATTGTGGTATTTCTTCAGAAGAAGTTCATTTAAATAATTTTCTGTTTGAATAATAAAAAAATAATAAAGAAAAAACTTAACATTCGCCCTGCTCGTAGGATGTTACCCCTTCTGCTGCGCAGGCCATGCAGCCATTGCTGTAGGTCGTCTCGTCATCGCCGCAGACTGGTGCGTATTCCATGGTGCAAGCTTCGGCGGCTTTTTCTGCGTCTGTGCAGGTGTGGACCTCCTGCTCATCTTCATCGTCGTCTTCGTCATCAGCAGCATCGTCGCACTCACCCTGCTCGTAAGAGGTTACTCCCTCTGCCATGCAAGCCATGCAGCCATTGCTGTAGGTCGTCTCGTCATCGCCGCAGACAGGTGCGTATTCCTGGGTGCACATCTCAGCTGCTTTTTCTGAGTCTGTGCAGGTGTGGACCTCCTGCTCATCTTCATCGTCGTCTTCGTCAGCATCGTCGCACTCACCCTGCTCGTAAGATGTTACTCCCTCTGCTGCGCAGGCCATGCAGCCATTGCTGTAGGTCGTCTCGTCATCGCCGCAGACAGGTGCGTATTCCTGGGTGCACATCTCAGCTGCTTTTTCTGAGTCTGTGCAGGTGTGGACCTCCTGCTCATCTTCATCGTCGTCTTCGTCAGCATCGTCGCACTCACCCTGCTCGTAAGATGTTACTCCCTCTGCTGCGCAGGCCATGCAGCCATTGCTGTAGGTCGTCTCGTCATCGCCGCAGACAGGTGCGTATTCCTTTGTGCAGGCTTCGGCTGATTTCTCGGCATCAGTGCAGACATGAATCTCCTGCTCATCCTCATCGTCGTCGTCATCTTCGTCTTCATCATCATCGTATTCAAGGCCCTCGTCCTCAATCTCTTCCTCTGCATCCTCTTCTGCATCATCCAGCTCATCCTCGACATCATAGGAATCGTCGATTATCTCCTCAACTTCATCCTCTATGATCTCGACTGTGTCAGAATCCTCATCTGCACATCTTATAAGCTGCTGATCTTGAGCCCTCAATACCCTGAGGATTTCCTTAAGCTTGCTATGAGCCTTCTTGAGATTCTCATGGGCTGACCTGAATTCCTTCTTTGCATTTTCAAGTGACTCTTTTGCACCCTCTCCTTCGTCCTCCTTATGATGCTCAAGCGCCTCTATAAGGTAATCAATGCCATTGTCCCTGTTCTCAATCGCTGCAGCAACCAGATCGCTATATTCGTCAATCATGTCGCTGAGATCTTGTGTCTCAAGGCCTTCCACTTCCATCGCTGCCAAGGTACATTCAAGATGCTTCTCGACTGTCTCGCTTCTCTTGATTATGCCCCTTAGCTTTGCGTTATAAAGCCTTTCTGAGTGGATCCTGTGATGATGTAGTATTACCTTTGACATATGCCTCAGCTTCTTAGTTATTGCTTTTATCTCATCCTTTTCGTCTGCTTCTTGTGCATCGTCAAGTATATCCTCGAGCGCAGCAATCATCCTATCAATGTTGGTCAGGATCTTGTCCGCCTCTTCCTCAGGGATATTCTCTGCCTCTTTGACCTTCTCCTTCAGCATCTTGAGATGGTTGATCAATCTATCAATGGATTTGACCAGAAAACCAGAAGCATGCCCTATGGCCTCCTCCCGATATGTATCGCATCCTTGCGTGCTGTCAGAAGTACACTTGCTTAATTTCTGCTTCTTCTCCTGAAACTCCACCTTGTGCTCCTGATACTTGTTCTTGGCTTCCTCGTATCTGGATTTTGCCTCTTCATACCTCATCCGGGCCTGCTTGAGATTCTCTTCTGCAACCTGCCTTACCTTATACCGCATCTCTTTTTGGACCACCTTTGTCCTTATCTCAGAGATATTAATCTTCTGCTCAAGGATCCTCTTCTGCATCGATCGCGTCATCTTCGCAAGCTTCTCTTTCTGCTCCTGGGTCATATTCTCAAGCCTTTCCTTTATCTCATCTGAGTTTTCCTCATAAGCCTCCCTCAGGCGCATCATCGTCTTCTCCCTTATCTTCTCTGCTGTGGCCTTTGCAGAGACCATGGCAGTCTTCATCTTGTCCTGCCCTATCTCCTTTACCTCACTGGCTATCTTTTTTGCCTGATCTTGAATGTTTCTTGCCAATGTCCTGACCCTCTTGCATAGCATGACTGCTCGTTCCTTATCAATCTCAGGAAATCTTGAAGTCATCTTCTCTACGCAGACAGATTCAGACTCGCTTGCCTCGATTATCTTTTTTAGTTCTGCATCATCCATGTCTGCATCATTTAGTGATGAGTCATCATCTCCTGTATTAGTTGAATCAGCTCCTTTGCTTGTTGCATCATCTCCTGTGTTTGCTGTACTATCCTGCGCCAGGGCAATCGACATAGAAGACAGAACCATCAATGCCATGACAAAAATCGAAAATATCCTTTTCATCTTTTCATTACCTCCATTAATATAATCAATAAACAATTATTGTTTAGTCATGATTTGTTCTAGTTATGAAAAGACTTGTTTTTAAACATACTTTTTTTCGCTCAATGAAAAGCATAGAATAACATGAAGAATAAAGCTCCTAAAACTTTACCAAACTTTATCTGCCTTTAGAATCAGAAAATAAAGCTAAAAATGGCTTATTTTTTTTTTAAAGAATTATTTTTGATGTCTTGACATTCTCTAATCTGTTATCTTCGTCTTGAGCTTTTCAAGCCCGCAGAAATCGCTTGAATATGAATAAGCACCAGCATTGAGGAATATAATCTGCTGACCCGGCTTTGGCGGTCTGAGATATGCCCTGTAGCGGAAGATGTCCATGGAACAGGGCGTTATCCCCTTGATAGTGTATGGCTTTGCGCCGTCTTTCTGAGAGTCAAGCTCTCCATCTATCCTCAGCCTGACATGCGCGACAAAGGTGTCGTTTGCTGTGTTGTAGACTGATGCATCGACTATTATATTATCATCATAGATGCTCTTGACTTCTGTCACAAGCCTAATCGGCGGAGCTGCAAGAAACCTGCCTGGCTCAATTATCATCTGAATATCCCTGCTCATCAGAAAATCCCTGAGCTTTTTTATCCTTGCGAAGATGCTGTCGATTATCTGATCAGCTCTTGAGTTCTTGTAGGTTACTGGGAATCCTCCACCTATGTCGACCATGTCAATGCAGCTGAAGGTCTCATCATTCAGGGCCTGCTTAAGCTCCTCATACAATGACCACTCACTGATGTTCTGGGTCTTCCTGTGGAAATGAATGCCAAGCTTATTGATATTCTTATTCTTCCTCAATTCTGGGATGAGCTTATTGACCTGGCTTGAGAACATGCCGAACACAAAATGCTTTCCAGTGTGGACTGTGTGCTCCTTGAGCCTGATCCGAAGCATGAGATCTATCCTGGTCTTTTTCTTTTCTATCAGAGCCAGAAGAACTTCGAGGTCAGCTGTGTTGTCGACGACAAACCTTTCTATCCCCTGTGAGATGAGGCATCCTATCTCTTCATTGTCCCAGCCCTGGGAGAAGAACCATACCCGGGACTTGTCTTTTATCCTCGAAAGAAGCTGCCTGGAGTGGATGGAGAAGCTGCAGTCTGTCATATTCTCGAGAAGCTCGCCGACCAATGGATTGGTCTTGAAACTGTAGGATACATGGTCTGCCTGAGAAGCGATTTTTGCGTGCTGATCCTTCAGCTTGTTTTTGGAAAGCTCAAAATATGCCATCTCAATCCTCCTTTATCAGCCCTTCTGCCTTCAGTTCCTCCATCGCGGAAATCATGATCAGAGGGAATGTTATCGTCGCGTCTCCGAGAACCGTCGCTATGTCAGAATCGTCCTTGACCTTTCCCCAAGACTTGGCCTCGTTTGTTGTCGCGCCGCTCATGCTGCCTGAATACTGGGTGTCGGTCGTGAGGTAGACTGCGTAGTCAAGGCCGCCGTTGAGGAGGCATGCCAAGAGGGCATGATGCTTTGATGAGCTTCCGCCAACTGCTATTATCCCTTTCTTGTCATCCTGGCTTGTGGAGAACAAGATGTTTTTGAAGTCCTTGACCACGTCTACCACGAAATCAGGATTGTCCTGCTGGAACAAGAATAGATGAAAGCCAAAAGAGCCGTCAGTTATAGCTGGACAGAATATCGGGACATTGTTCTTCGCTGCCTGATAAAGTATCGAGTTTTCGTCTTTTAGCATGAGACCTATCTCCTGAAACAGCTCGGAGTTCGGCCAGCGCTTCTTCTTCTGATAGAGCTTTGTCAGATAACCTCTTATCACGTCCTCGAACTTGCAGTAGGACTCGTTTCTGATGAAAAGATTTCCTACCCTGTTTGTGCCCATCTCATACAGCTCGACATCGTCGCTTTCGAACCTGCCTATTATGAACTTCTCACCACAGGCCTTCATTATGTCCTCTTCCATGCCTCCGACTGTTGTGACTATGACGTCCACCAGACCAAGGCGTATTATCTGGGCAAAGAGGCCTCTTAAGCCGGAAGTCACAAGATTTGAGGTGAAGGTCAGGTAGATCTTCGCGTTCTCCTTCTTCATCTTAATTATCGCATCCTTCGCGTTTCGAACCTGGATGCTCTGAAAACCAGTCTTGCCTAAGGCCTTCACAAGGTCCTTTATGTCCATGCCTGGTTTCCATTCAAAATCTTTTACGTATTCCATGAAAATCACGTCCTTTCATATCAAGCTCTTTTTAGCAAGCAAAAACAATCAGGAATCAATCATTGAGCGCAATGACTAGAAAAACCTTAGAATCATCTTCCTTTCTTGGATACTGAATCTGACATATCGCTCATATATGAGCTGGGATAAGGTATGGTTTTTAAAGGTTGTCCTTGTCAGGGCTTCATCCAAAGATGCAGAAGAGATAGGATGCAATCAGGAGCCAGCAGAAAACAGCCCACTAGGAGTAATAAGCGCGGAGGAGATATTGGGCCCAAACTGCCAGCATTCATATCACCAAATGTCCTGGATGTGCTCGTGTCAAGGTTCAATATCTCAGGAATAAGCAGCCCTGAAGAAGACGAAAAGCACTTGTGCCACAGCAATAAAAAAAAGCAAAGCAAGCATCAAAAAGATCTTGTCCGGGTTATTTTTTCTGCATAAATCACTACTCTTTAATCCTTACAAAAGTACCATTTCAGACGGAAAAAAGAGGAAAAATATTTAAAGTTGGCTGCTTTACCTATATTGTTAAAGCTATAAGCAGCCAAATTATAGTTTTATCCAACAAACAAAAACTCGAAAACGAGGGGGTGTGATTAATATGGCAGAAAAAGTTGCAAAGTGCGGTGTAAAACGAGAATCTGGGTATCTATATTTTATTGACAAGAACGGAAATATCGCCAGGGCCAAGATGGCCAGAGGAAGAAAGAAGCAGGGAAAAGCAAAGCAGGAAGTCGTCTATAAAGCAGGCGTGCAAAAAGAAGACGGGTACCTATATTTCGTCGATAAGGCAGGAGATATCTCAAGGGTCATGATGGCCAGAAGGTAAATTTCTGCTTTATTTTTTATTTTCATTTTCTAAAAATAATTCTGATCATGAAATGAAATTATTCATCTGGGATTTTCACGGAGGCCTAGAAAAAGGCACAGAAGGAGCTGTCTTGGAGATATCCAACAGGGTACTTCGGGAATTCGGTTATGAAAAACAATTCACTCCAGAGCATTGCCTGAGCCTGTACGGCAGGAAATGGTATGAATACTTTGAAGATCTTCTTCCAAATGAGAGCCATGAGAGACACGTGGAGATCGCTGATGCGTGCATCACGATGGGCCTTGAGGAAAAGGACATAGTGCCCAGGCATATCAAGGCAAATGACCATGCAGAGGATGTCCTAAGAGAGATTTCCAAGAAACACTGCCAGATACTCCTGTCGAACACAAGCCCTAATTCGATGCAGGTCTTCCTGGATGCAGTAGGTCTTGCTGGTTTCTTTCCTCATGAGAGCAGGTTCTGCCTTGACAACCATAAAGGAGGAAGCCTGAAGATCTCAAAACAAGAAGCTCTGAAAAATTTCATGGAAGGCAAAAATTTTGATGGGATTATCACTATCGGCGATTCGTGCGATGACATGGACCTTGTCCCTGCGCTTGGCGGGAAGAGATATCTATATTCTCTTCCTGGCAGGAGATTTCGGGATGCTGAAGCAGACTATCGCATAAATGATCTTCGGGAAGTGCTAAGAGAGATATGACAACCGGCCGCATTAAAAACATCTTCGCTGCAGGATTAGATAGTGCCTGTCAACCCCCTCAGCCGATTTCCCGCTACCTTAGAGATTAGATAGGAATCGGTACCTGGCAAGAACTAAAGTTCACATTAGCCCCACTCGCATCAATCAGGCCCTGGCACTATCAAATCCAATGAATTGGATGTTTTCAATGCGGCTATGACAACCCAAACATTTTTATTCTAAGAAAAAAACAAATCCCTGATGGGACTCACATTCGGAATCATATGCGGGCTAATCGCAATGTTCTCTTTCGGGCTGTCAAATGGAATCGCTAAATTGCCGATCAGAATTATCGGAAGCAAAAAGACCGTCTTTTTCAGGAATGTGTTCGTGAGCATCCTGCTTTTTTTTATCCTCTTATTCAGTCTTCCTGAATCAACATTCAGTCCTGTTTATATCCTTATCGCTGTCGGGATATCAATCATAGGATATATCCCCCTGCTCAGCTATTACAAGGCAATCGACCTGGGAAAAATAGGGGTGATTGCGCCTATTGCTAATTCATCAGTAATATTTACTGTGCTGTTCTCGCTGGTATTCTTTTCTGAGAGTGTAACTGCTGTTCAGTTCCTGGCTATAGGAGTCATCATCTTCGGCATAATATTTGAATCACTGGATCTCTCAGATGTCAGGAAATCAAATCTCTTCAGCCTAAAAAGCGGCAGGCCCTATGCACTTATCACATGCTTTTTGTGGGGCCTTGTGTTTTTCCTGTTCAAGATACCAGTCAATGTGCTTGGGCCGTTTCTGACCGCGTTTATCGTAGAGACTGGCATTGCAGTCATGAGCGGTCTGGATCTCGGACTTAGCAAGAAAGGTTTCGGACTGAAAGGCAAGAATACATTGTTTCTGCTTTTTTTGGTCGCGCTTTTCGGGGCCCTTGCGGCGTTATTCTACAACATAGGAATAACCTACAGCAAGGTCGCCATCGTGTCTGCCTTGACATTCTCAAGCCCGATAGTCACAACACTTTACGGGAAATTTGTTTATCATGAGAAGCTGAGCCCTAGACAATGGTTCAGTGTATGCGCGATAATAGCGGGCGTCGTGATGATCTATTATTTCTAAGACCGGCCTGAAACTTAATAATCGATAATCCTTTGAAGTTCTTCTCTTGCATATCGTATCCTGGCGCCAGCTACTGCCCTACATTGGACAATATTATCGAAAGGATCCTTGATAAGAGGCTTATAACCAGACATTTTGGAATCAAATTTTATCGTGAAATGAGTATATTCCAAGGACCTGTTGAACTTTATGTCTACAGGAATGCCTTTGCCTGGCAATACGTAGTCAATCGTGTGGCTCAAGGTGCCCTGATTCGATGGGCGCATGCCTGTCCAGATATGAGTGCCTTGTTCATCATCACAAACAGGCATTGTCCTCATGATACCCTCAAGACGATTGAAATCATCTATATGATTATCATCAAAAAATCCAAGCAGCTCTTTTGCATATTCTTTCATATGCTCAAGCGATATCTTTGCTATATAGACCATATTTTAGGAGAAATGATGTTGGGAGTTAAAAAGGTTGGGTTAAAAAAAGAATCATAAGAGATTTTGGGCTATTATGAAATCCTATCCTACTTCACCGATGTTTCACATCGGTTCCGCCTGGCCACGAGAATATTTACTAATGTAAATATTCTCTCTCATGGCACAGACGGCTAGGATTTCATAATAGCCGAGATTTTGAAAAACTTTAAATACATGCTATACGGGCTGAAAAAACATGAAAAAGGGAACAAAGAAAAAGCAGGTCAGCAATAACAAAGAAAGCAGTATGAAAATGGAAAAACCCAAAACCAATAAGAAAAAACAAAGCAGGTTCTTCTATGCATACTATGTAATAGCGATAATATATGCTGCATATATTCTACTGCATTCTGCATCATACCTATTCCTGGGAGATGTCTTCAACATGCTATTGCTGCCGTTGGACCTGCTTTGGATTGTCGGGATATTAATCCTTAGCATATCCGCGCTGGTCATATTTGTCAGGCAGAGAATGCCAAAGATCGCTCTTGTCCTTCCTATCTATCATATCACAATGGTCGGGCTGATCATACTGCTGTCTGTTTCATTGGTCATAATCGCAATCAAAGAAGGTGTTCCGCCTCCGGACATCCCTGGACTGATATTTGTGGATATAATCACATCCTTGTTCGAGTTTGGATTCTCTTTTTATCTGCTAAAAAGATTTCAGTGATAATGGTATTTGTGAACTACAAAGTCATGGTTATCAGTTTCTCATAATCCTCTGTTGTTCCGTTATCCAGACAACACTGGATTATAATTTTTCCTAATGGGTCCAGATCAGGTGTGAGGAATTTCGATAACTCCTTCTTGAAGAACTCATGCAAGATTGCTGCGCCCTTATCGTATCCATCAGGCCCTATCTCAGGCTGCTTTTCGACCCTGAGAAATTTATCAGGGATGTGCATCCCTTCTATCTCAATCTGAGTAGGAACATATCCAAGCAACGGACTTCGGGCTGGAATCAGTTGATCCTGCCTGAATTTGGCAGAGCCTCTTCTTGAGATGTATTCCCTGGATATCCACTGAGGCATGAAGCTTACTTCCCAGGCACCTACATGCTGGTTCGGAAACAAAAGGTACCTGGTGTTGGGCTTCTCCTTTATCTGATTGAGGAGCAGATTAGCATATTTGACCATGCTGCCTGTGGCAAATGGCCAGAAGGAACCGACTCCCTCGCTTGTCAGGCCTTTTGTATCAGTGATGCTCGGATTGGCGTCCCCTCTCGGCGCCACAAGCCTCCATAGCCAGGCCAACGCTGGCGGCAGTATGTGGAAAATGCCGAATATACCGTAGGTCGGCTCCTCATTTGTGCAGAAAGGTGCACGTATCCCAAAAGTACGGTAATCGACCTCTACCGGATCATCGATGATGTTTGGAACAAGAGCCCTCGGAAGGATCACTCTCGGATTAGGACATGGCGTGTCATGCTCATCAAAAGTGTGCTCCCATATCAGACATGTTGCTCCTGGAACACCATCCAGGTTCAGGAATATCAACGGCATATCAGTATGAATGCATAAGTCTTCCAGATGAGGATCGGTGTTGTATTTTATGATATGGTTCAGACGAAGAAACCACGCGGTCTCTGCATCAGATACCACCAATTTATCAGAATCATTCTGGAATTTTGGGAGAGCCAGAGCCATATCATCTGTAACAGGATTCAGTATGCAGCCTCTTCGCAGACCAAGATGTATCTTTTCCCTGGTTACCTTATTCGTGCCGACCAATAGTCTTCCGTCAGCCTCACGATGCGGGTACTCGAGCATCTCACTTTTTCCGCCTCCGCTTGCGCCTTCATGCAATATTGTCGTGACATTCTCATAGGGCGTTATGACCTGGACAGTCGATGCATGAAGGGTCAGCCATTTTTCCCGCTCACCTATGTGCAACAGGACTCCATAGATGCCTTTTTTTGCACTCGGACCAGGATAGAGATTGTAGGAAAATATCTCATGCAGCCCGTCTTCCCGATTGTGAACCACTATCTGCTTTCCGTCAAAATGAGTGTGCCTGAAAGTCGGTGCAAGATAGATGATCGCTTTTGGATTGAAATCTTTGGGCAGATCCTCAGAGCTTATGAAATGCTGCAGGTCTGCCAGTCCTCCGACAAAAAACCCCGCATTCTCAGGGGCTATCAGAAGACCATTGTAGCCAGTGTCTTTTCCGCCTACCCTGTATGCGAGAACAGATAGTTTCTGGGATTCCAGCCACCTGAATGTCTCTTCCTTTACATCCTCGAATGGTTCCTTGGAAATTTTCTCAAACCTATCCTTGTCTGTCTTCTCTTCATCGCCGATGACCATGCAGTCAGGGTCCCGCCTGCGCATGTATTTCTCTTTATAATTAATAGACAGGCCGTTTCTGCATTTCGATACTGTTGCCTCAACAATCCTGCCTTTTCCCTCAACCTCATAGGCCACTTCAAAATAATCCTTGTCTCCTCCTGTAGCCATAGAAAGTATCTGATCCCTGTCCCTAATCAGGGTAACAGACCTTGAATTATTCAGCATTTCCTTGATCCTAGCCGGTATCCTCCAATCCATCCACTTGTTATCCATGTTCATCCATCCTCATAAAAACTTTTTAGCACACAAAATGCTTGGTTTCAATATCAATCTTGTTCATAACCTTATTTATATAAATGTGTTTGCCTACTCATTTAAGTGTAGACTAAAAGGAATTTGGGTCTTTTATAAATATTTAGTTTAGAAACCTTTAAATAATCATATTTTGGTCCATTGATGCATGAAGACCAAGATAATCAAACTTTCTCCAGATAATACAGATACCAACAAGATAGAAGAAGCAGCCAGAATAATCAGAGAAAGTGGCCTCGTGGCCTTTCCGACAGAGACTGTCTATGGCCTGGGCGCTAATGGGCTTGATGAAATTGCGGTCAGGAGGATATTTGCTGCAAAGGGGCGACCTTCAGATAATCCTCTGATCCTCCATGTCTGTAACACCAAGCAGGTGAAAACTCTAGCTGCTAAAATACCAGTAAAGGCTGAAAAACTTATGAAAAAATTCTGGCCAGGACCGCTTACATTTGTATTGAAAAAAACCGAGATCGTTCCGGATATAGTCACTGCCGGGCTGGACAGCGTAGCAGTGAGGATGCCGAAAAACAGGATTGCCAAGGACCTGATCAAGGCATCTGGCTTCCCGATTGCTGCTCCCTCTGCAAACATTTCAGGAAGACCGAGCCCGACCAGTGCAGAACATGTCCTGGATGACCTGGACGGGAAGATTGATGCAGTCATAGACGGAGGGGAAGTTGATATAGGCCTTGAGTCAACGGTTGTCGATATGACGAAGGATATCCCAACAATACTTCGACCAGGCAAGATCACAAAGAAACAGCTAGAGGTTGTCGTAGGCAAGATATACAAAGTGAAAAGCCCAGATCATGAAAAGCCTAGGGCTCCGGGGATGAAGTACAGGCATTATTCACCGAGAGGAAAGATCGAGCTTGTGAGGAATGAAGACGAACTGAAGAAGGTTGTCGAAAGATATCCTGAGAAGAAGATAAAGATCCTTTCTTACAGAGATGAGACAGAGATGGGGAAAAAAATGTTCAAGGATTTTCGAGATTCAGACAAAGAAGGATATGACCTGATAGTTGTGAAGGAAGTGGAGGACAAGGATTTCGGGTCAGCGATAATGGACAGGCTGCGGAAAGCGAGCGGAGGGTGAGGGAAATGGTGTCATACAAATGGTTCAAATCAAGACCTGGATGGGCCAGGCATGCTATTGTCGGTGCATTAACCTATCCTGCAATACTTCTCATCATCTATTTCCTTGCATTTATCACAACACCTATCGGACTGAGGCCTTTATTTGAAAGCGTCATATCATGGGTCCTATATCCAGCCTATTATCCAAGCCTGCAAATAGTATATAATACTGTCAGCAATCCTAATTCTTATTTTTTGTACCTGATAGGATTGGTGTTCTTCTTTAGTCTGCTTATCGGATCTATTGTTGGATCAATGGTATTTTCTTTCCGGAGTGTTTATGGAAGAATAAAATAGGTGAGGAAGTGCGTGTGTTTCTTTTGATGGAGAAAGGTGCCGGCGGCGGGATCTGAACCCGTGACCTCCAGATTTCCTAGAAGAGTCTAATCATCGCCCTTACGGGCTCATCACTCATAACTTATGAGTCTGGCGCTCTAACCAGGCTGAGCTACGCCGGCATAACGGTCAATTAATGCTCAATAGAAGGATTAAAATTTATCGATGATTTAAAAAGCTTTTGCTATGCGACAGAATTATCTAAAAATACAAGATAAACTAGTCTGCTATGACCTTGATTATCTTTTCTTTCAACTCCAAAATCTCGCCTTCCTCATAAGTCTTGTTCGGCCAGGAGAACTTGAGGCCGTCGTCGGAATTCCTGGGAATTATGTGGAAATGCACATGAGGTATCACCTGACCAGCCGCCTTCTTGTTGTTCTGCATGACATTATAGCCATCTGAACCTGTTCCCTTGTGGACTGCTGTCGCCACCTTCTTTACTGCTAACAGATATTTTGAAAGCAGGCTATCAGGTACGTCACAGATCGTCGGATAATGCTCTTTTGTTACAATCAATGCATGACCTTTGTTTACAGGAGAAATGTCCAAAAAAGCCAGAAAATCATCGTCCTCATAGATCTTCGCACAAGGAATCTCTCCTGAAATAAGCTTACAAAAAATACAGTCTTCTGTCAATATAATCACCTAAATCCAATGAACTAATGTCCAAACTTTTAATGGTGAAAAGGGGTCGTTTAAAAAGTTATTTGTTGATAGACAATAAAAACCCCTAAAAATATGACTTTTTTGGCACAATTTTATATGCTTTATGCTCTAAGTATTTATAAATGAAACAAGACTCTTCCTCTTTTTAGCAAGATTAAACACAAGATTGCACAGTTTATGTGATTTTCAATTTAAAAAATAGTATCATGGAGGACAAATACAATGGCCAAAAACAAGAATGATGATAAGAAGAAAGATTACAGCGAGGAGCTGACACCACAGGAGAAGAAGCTTCCTGCTGATGCACAAAAAAAACTCAAGGATATGAAGAAGAAACTTAACAGATTCCGTGAGAAGCTTCTAAAGAAATTTGAGGAATATGTAGCTGGAGTGGCCTTGCTTCCGCCTGAGAAGGCAGAACAGGGAAAGGAAGTCAACAAGGATCAGGTCAATGTGCTTGTCCTCATAGATGATACTGATTCACGACGTATGACCAAGCTGGAGCTCAAAGACAGACTTAACAAGATAATAGTAAAATACGCTGAAGAGGTCGACAAGAACTTCAAGGTACAGGTCGTCATATATTCAGACCTCTGGCAGGCAGCATATGATGCAAAATATGACCTATTGCAGATGATTGCCATGGCTGCACCCATATATGATAAAGGGATGCTCTCAGCAATCAAGATCGCTGAAGTACACAAGACCATGGTCATCAAGAAATTCGAGAAATACGTGGTCAGCTATGTGCTGTCCGGCTCACTCGTGAGAGGACAGGCGACTGAGACAAGCGACATCGATGTCTTCATAGTAGTCGATGACACAGATGTCAAGAAGATGACAAGGGTGGAGCTAAAAGACAAGCTAAGAGCGATCATAATCGGCATGGGAATCGAAGCTGGAGAGATCACAGGCGTCAGGAATAAGCTGAACATCCAGGTATATATCCTGACTGATTTCTGGGCATCGCTTCGTGAGGCCAATCCAGTGATATTCACCCTTCTGCGAGATGGTGTTCCGTTCTATGACAGGGGTATGTTCATGCCCTGGAAACAGATGCTTAAGATGGGAAAGATCAAGCCTTCTCCTGAAGCAATAGAGATGTTCATGAACAGCGGTGACCAGATGCTCAAGCGGGTAAAGGCAAAGCTCAACGAGATAGGCATGGAAGATACTTATTATTCAATCCTGACACCCAGCCAGGCAGCACTCATGCATTTCGGTATCGCTCCGCCTGCACCAAGAGAGACCGCAAAACTCATGCGGGAGATCTTTGTCAAGAAAGAGAAGCTACTGGAAGAAAAATATGTCTCGATACTTGAGAAGAACATAGATATCCGAAAACAAATAGAGCACGGAACACTCAAGGAACTCTCTGGCAAGGAGATCGACAAGCTTTTGACAGATGCCGAGGATTACCTGAAGAGGATCACCAAGCTGTTCGAGCAGATTGACAAGCAAAAAGAAAAGGAGACTGTTGTACAGATATACGAGGATGTAATGAATATCTCAAGGGATGCACTCAGATTCGAAGGTGTCGAGAAAGTCACAAAGAAAGATGTCGTTGACAAGTTCAATGAGAAACTAGTCCAAACAGGCATCATCCCTGAACAGTTCCTGAGAATCCTGAAGAACATAATCAAGGCAAAAGCAGATTATGATTCAGACAAGCTCACAAAAGTCGAGATCGAGAAGGCAAGAAAAGAGTCGAATGACATAATCAAGGTTCTTGTGGAATACATCGAGCGCAAACGCGGAAAAGAACTTGAACAGGCAAAGATCAGGGTCAAACATGGCGACCGATTCGGAGAGGTATACCTTCTCTCAGACAAGGCTTACATTGTCCATGATGTTGAACGCGAGGAAGAGATCTCAGTCGCAGATGTCACAAAGGAAGGCAACCTCAAGAATTTCAAGCAGTCTGACCTAAAAGAGCTTGAGAAGGCACTTGCACAGAAGAAGATACCGCAAAAGGTCTTCATAAAAGAAGAGATATTCGGAAACTTAAGGGAAGTATTCGGCAAGGACTGCGAGATACTTCTGAGCCATTAGGTCTTTATCTCATAATTTTTCTTTTTCTTTTCTCCGGCTTTCTCAGATACTTTTCCTACAACCAGGAAAGATTCTCTTATTCCTTTGGCATCCATCACCCTTCTTCTTATCTTCCTTCCCTTTTTCATGTATATCTTCAGAATATTTAGGTTTGGCTCAAGGGTGAAAGAAAACCGAAAGCCAGTCATATCCTCCCATCTTATGAACCTTGTGGCTTTGGGAGACAGCAGCTCTTTTGGAATGATTATCCCGTTCTGACAGACCTTTATCGGATTCACATGAATAATTATATAGACATATTCTGTAAAGATAATATAACCGAATGTGACAAATACGAGGATTATCTTAATATAATACTCAAGCGCCGGGATGTTCAGGATCACACTTGTACTTATTATGAATATCAGGCCAAGACCTACTAAAACATTGAAATATAACTGAGATTTGTTATCACGGTCTGTCCAGATGACGTCGTCTTCCTTAAGACCTGGATAGATCCTGTGGTTTTTTCTTCTTATCTCTTCACGCTCATCCGGGTGAGCTGAATGCAGATTTTCTTGAACAGAAGAATCATCAGCAGGTGTTTCTTGTTCTATTAGGTCTTGAGCGCTCTTATCTGGGTCCTGAGCAGAATCATTTGTTTCTACACCTTCTTGGTCCACTTTTTTTTCCTCTTCTTCCTGCATAGATTATTATCATGCACCCAATTATATATATATGTTTTGTTTGGATGGCGCTGTCCAGAAAGTCATAGATAAGTATATTATTAAATCCGTCAGTGCCATGAGAATATATATCTTTAGGCAATATTCTCAGTTGGGCTAAGCCAACCATTTATGGTTGGCGCACGCCCTACATGGCTGGTCTGCGGGCCAGAGCGTAGGGCCTGGCGGAATTTTCACGAACTGAAAACGCAATATAGATCGCGAAGCCTAATAATAAATAGTACGCTTGAACTCGC
>CAYMIF010000012.1:0-43545 GCA_964390375.1 uncultured Methanosarcinales archaeon | reverse complement strand
GCTATGCATATTCTTGCAAAATGGCAGTGGCTCTGCAGCAAAATCGTGACATGACATGCAAGCAATCGTATAGCTTCGCAAATCCTTTTTGGCCTAGAAGATGAGTAGCACCTTGATTCTGAATAAGCCCAAAAACCGTAAGGTTTATATAGAAGCTACATCATAAAAAATGAAAATTCCAAAAAATTGAGGCGGTAAAGAGGGCGAGCTTAAATTTTTTCTTGAGACCATACATTGCAGAAGGGAGATATTCTGGAGAATTGGTTGTCTTTTTAGCCTTGGAGGGGATCTGCTAATGGAAAATGATGACATCTGTTATTTCTGCTACGATGAAGATGAAGGTGCAATACCCAACGAGACAGAAGATTATCGTGACATGATGGGTGAAGAAGAGGAAGAGTAATATTTTTCCTTATCTCTTTTTTTTAATTTTTAAAAACCAACTAAAATAAAAAAAGTAATGAATCTATTTTCTTTCATCAAGAATCTTTTTGATGTTCTCGAATATCATATCAGGAAGGGGCATGCCGTCAATCGTGACAAGCACTCCCCTGTTCTCATAGAAACGTGCAACTGGCTCGGTCTGGGAATGATATATGTTCAGCCTGTTCTTTATGGCTTCTTCAGTGTCATCCTCACGCGTATATAGTTCACCGCCGCATTTCCTGCATTTTGATCCTTCAGATACATTGTCCTGAGAAACTGAATATATCTCGCCGCATTCCCTGCATGTGAGCCTGCCGGAGATACGCTTTACCGCTTCCTCATCAGGAATCGTAATCTCCAATGCAAGGTCGACTTCTGTCATCTTGTCAAGAGCCTGGGCCTGGTATGGATTTCTGGGATAGCCGTCCAGTATGAAGCCATCTTTGCAATCATCCTTATTCAGCCTATCCTCGACCAAATCATCGGTCAGTCTGTCAGGCATCATCTCTCCTGCATCAAGATACTTTTTTATGCGCATGCCAAGCTCTGTCTGGTTCTTGACATTCTCGCGGAATATATCGCCTGTAGAAATATGAGGTATGTTAAGATACTGAGATATCTTCTTTGCCTGTGTTCCTTTTCCGCTTCCCTGCGGCCCAAGTATTACTATTCTCATCAATGATCACCTTGTTTATTAAAATCTCTTGTTTTTTAAGATTGTTTTGCAACTTATTTAAATAGTTAACTTTTTAATGAAAAGAGCAAACTGACAAGACCATGAGAAAGATGAGAATAGCTGTATTCACAGACTCGTTCTATCCTGAAATAAACGGTGCAACAGTCTCAATCAGGAGCAATGCAAACAGCCTTGCAAAAAAGGGCCACAAGATCAGGATCTTCTGTCCGAAATACAACACTTTCGACTGCTATAAAAAGGATGTAAAGACAAATCTGCACCCTAATATAAAGCTGCAGAGACATTTCTCTTTTTCACTTCCGACCTACAAGGATGTCCAGGTGGTTGTGCCGAAAAAATCAAGGATCAAAAGGGCACTCGATAAATTCAAGCCAGATATAGTCCATGTACATACGTTCTCTTTCATGGGCATGTCCGGTATAAGATATGCAAAGAAAAACAATATTCCTTTGGTCGGGACATTCCATACTCTTGCGACAGAACAGCTGAAATACCTGTCTTTATCAAAAATCCTTGGTTTTGACAGAATTTTGGGGAATACTAGGGTAAGAGGTTTCAGTAAAACAGACAAATGTCCTGGCAAAAAAGAAGAAGAGAAGAGTTTTTTTAAAAATATCACCTGGAAATTCCTTCACAGGTTCTATTCCAGATGCAATCTGGTCGTAACACCATCAGATACAATACGAAAAGAGCTTCAAAAGAAAGGATTTCCTGGACCTTTCAGGGTGTTGTCCAATGGAATTGACCTATCCAAATTCCCTGTGAAGAAAGACTATTCAAGGAAGAACAGGCTGATATTTGTAGGCAGGCTCAGCTATGAGAAGAAAATCTGTGTCCTGCTGGATGCTGTTAGCATGATAAAAAGAAAGATTCCGGACATAGAACTATCTATATGCGGGGACGGACCTGACAGGAAAAGACTGACCAAAATTGCAGAAAATAAAGGGATATCACAAAATGTCAGGTTCATGGGCATCGTGAATTATTCGGATCTTTATTCGAAATACCATGACAGTGATGCGTTTGCCACTGCTAGCACAATGGAGACTCAGGGGATATCAATACTGGAAGCTCAATCCTGCGGACTGCCTGTGATCGGGGTCAGAGAATATGCTGTGCCTGAAGTTGTCAAGGACAATGAAAACGGATTCATCTGCAGGCCGTATGATTACAGATGCATCTCTGAGAAAGCCATGATGATCATAAAGGACCTAAAACTGCGGAAAAAGATGGGCAAGAACTCGAGAAAAAACGCTGAAAAGCATAATCTTAAAATTTGCGCAGAAGAACTTGAAAAAACATATCAAAAATTACTGAACTGATCACCTGATTGGCTTGTAGGTTACCTTCTTCCTGTAGAAATAGCCAGAGGTCACCTTCAATATAGTCCTTAGATAGCCGTTCTTCTCATGCCTTCGCATTGATGTCCTGATGTTTGTATCCCGCAGATACTTCAGCCTGCCTTTGCGCTTGAGCGCCTCTACTACGAAAGTATCTTCTGCGATATTTACATCCTCCCTGAACCCCTGAAAAGCCGACCTTCTGCAGAAAATGTTTCCTGATGCTGTGAGAAAGAAGAAATTCGCCTTGTCCTTGAGCCACCACATGAGCCTTGCTTTAGGATAGTCCTCAAGCGAAAAGGTACGGGCAGTGCCGCCGACATATCCACTATCTAAGGCAGTGACAACCTTTCTTACCATGTCCTTTCTCATGACAGAATCTGCGTCAAGGAAAATAAGGATTTCTCCAGATGAAGCTTTGGCTCCTGTGTTGCGCGCCCTGGATGTTCCTGGATCAGGAAGCTCCAATACTTTTGGAGTATACTGCTTTGCGATCTTTTTTGTCCTGTCACGGCAACCGTTACAAACCACCACAGCCTCAATGTTGGAGTAGCTTTGGTTGCAGACCGACATCAGACATCTCGATATCATCTTCTCCTCATCATGAGCAGGGATTATTACAGAAACAAGAGGAGCATTGACTGCAGCTCTTTTTGATTTTTGATTATCTCTCATCTTATAAAATCCTCTATTATCGGGTTTATGGTTCCAGGCATCCTTATCGGATTCATGTGATCTGCCCTGTCTACAATCACGAACCTTGAATTTTTTGCCAGACGGTCTATCTCTGCCAGGGCTTTCCATGATACTGCAGAATCCTTGGTTCCTGAGATGCATAGTACAGCTGTATCCATCTTAGGCAGATAAGTCCGGATGTCGAAATTAATTATAGAATGCAATGTCCACCAGTATGCATATAATGGGGTCCCTATCAAATCCTTTACAAGTATCGTCACTGCATTATATTTCGAAAGCCTGCTATAATCGATATATGGATATCTCTTCCTTCGTATGTGCTTTGAGATATTTCCGCCGACTGTCGTTATTAGGTTAAAAACAGGAGTAGCCAGATGAAGATAAGGTATGCAGTTGAATTTCAATGGATTCTGGGCTGATATTCCGATGATAATCATCCCTTTGGGCTTCCTCTCGAACATCTTGTCGTACTGCATGGCAATCATGCCCCCAAGGCTGTGGCCTATTAGGAAGAAATCCTTGATGTCTTCTTTTTGTATTATCTGATGCAAGTCAGATGACATATTCTTTATCATGTACCTGTCTATGTGGCCGTTTGTCGTAGAATAGCCGTGACCGCGCAGATCAAAAGCCATCACAGAATAGCCTCTCTTCATAAAATAATCCATGCTGAATTTCCATACTGTGTGGTTTCCTGAGAGGCCGTGGATGAATATCAGGGTAGGCTTGTTGCTGCTGTTTTTGTACTGCCTGTAGTAAACTACTGTCTTGTCCCTGCACCTGATCCTGCGCTCTACTGTCTTCTCATACATTTCCATGATGTAAATAAAGAGGTCTATATATTTGTTTTGATTAGCCACTGAGCATATTTCGAAAGATTTATTAATCATGGTCTTTTAGATAAACGGCATGAGAATCGCGATATTGACTTCAGGAAACAGGGGCATCGGATCATACTGCATGAACCTTTACAATTACCTTAAAAAGAAAGGGCACAAACTTCTTTTTGTCTCAGAAGTGCCCTGGATCAAGACACCAATACCAGACCTTTATCAGGCAAAGTCTGTGATGGTCCTGGGGCTTGCTCCGCTGGTATACAAACCAGGCGGGATCATCAAGGCTGTCGAGGATTTCAAGCCGGACATAATACACTATCACTGGCCTTCAGGAACAATGGATTTCCTGTTTAGGAAAGTGAGAAGGTTCGATGTGCCTATCCTGGTCACACTCCATGTCGCTGTCGGCTCGCACAAGGCGCTGTTTGACAAGATGTGGTATATGCATTTCTGGGCATTCAAGCACCACCTGAAAAAAGTAGAGTCTGTGAACAGCATAAGCGTTTTTGTCCAGAACCAGGTAAAGCGGCTTATCAAGCTTCCTAAATCAAAACACGAACTTATCTATGCAGGAGTGAACAGCGAGACATTCAGCCCAAAGCACAGAAAAGAATCCAGATCAAAGAAGATCAGGCTGCTTTTTGTCGGCCAGGTGATGCCTGAGAAAGGTATCGATGTCCTGGCAAGAGCTGTTCGGAGGGTCGCGAAAAAGAAGGATGTTGTCCTGAATGTGATCGGCGACGGACATCTTCTTGAAAAACTCAAGCAGGAGACAAAAGGCGACAAGAGCATCAACTGGGTGGGATTCCTAAGAGACCAAAAAGCGATATCTGAATATTATGCGAATGCAGACCTGACAGTCCTTCCGACTAGATGGGACGAGGCATTCTCGCTTGTGCCTGTAGAATCCCTGGCATCCGGAACTCCTGTGTGCGCAACAAATAAAGGCGGAACACCTGAACTTATCTTCCCGAAGAAAACAGGATTCCTTCTGAAAGCATGCGATGAAGATGAGATTGTCAATATCCTTATGAAGACAGACAAAAAAGAGCTTGAGTCGATGAGGAAGCACTGCAGGGACCTTGTCCTTAAAAGACATACTCTTGAGAAGATGGGCGACGGACACCTGGAACTCTATGAACGGATGATTAAGGATTACAATAAAAAGCACAGCAAAGATGACAAAGGAAAAGGATAAGAAAAAAGACATGCAATATGATGCAGTCATCGTGGGTGCAGGAATATCTGGCTGCACTGTCGCCCAGCAGCTTGCTGATTCTGGATTCTCGGTCCTCATCATCGAGAAAAGCGAGCATCTTGGCGGCAACTGCCATGATGAGAAGAACAAAGACGGCATACTGATACACACCTACGGGCCGCACATATTCCATACTAAATTCGAAGAGGTCTGGGACTATCTGCGGAAATTCACCGACTTCTCTGATTACAAACACAGGGTCATATCAAAACATGACAGCAAGCTATATCCTATACCAATCAACCTCACGACATGCAATAAATTTTTTGGAGTCAATCTTGACAGCGAGGGACTTAAGCAATTTCTTGATCAGAAAAGAGAGAAGATCGATGAGGTCAAGAACTCAAGGGAGGTGGTAGTGTCTAAATTCGGTGAAGAGCTCTATTCTGCTTTTGTGAAGCACTACACAAAGAAACAATGGGATGTCTATCCAGAAGAACTTGACGCATCAGTCCTTGAGAGGCTTCCGATAAGGTATGATGACAATGACCTGTATTTCAATGACCCGCATCAGGGCATGCCGACAGAAAGCTATACATCCATGTTTGAGAGGATGACAAAGAATGGGAATATCGAGGTAATATTCGGACATGACTATAAGGGAGCTATCGATGGCTTTAGGTATAAATTTCTTGTGATAACTGCTCCAATCGATGAATATTTTGAATACAAGTTCGGAAAGCTGAAGTACAGGTCCATCAATTTCGAATTCGAGACAATCGACCAGGAAAGATTCCAGGAGAATCCAGTAATCAACTATCCTGATCCTGACGTGCCTTATACAAGGATCACGGAGTTCAAGCTCCTAACAGGACAGAAGCATCCGAAGACGACAATCTGCAAAGAGATACCTACCTGGGAAGGGATACCGATGTATCCAGTTCCGCAGAAGGAGACCAAGGAGCTATATTTGAGATATGAAGAAGAGGCAAAGAAACTAAAAGATGTGTTTTTTCTGGGAAGGCTTGGAAGATACAAGTACCTGAACATGGATGCTGCATGCAAAGAGGCGCTTGAGCTTTCAAAAGAACTCATTCGGATTCTGAAGAAGCTGGAAGAAAATTAGCAGCATCAAAGATCATTTCAAATCATTTCTTAGTGCCAGATATTTTGATGCCCAGATCATCGAGTCATCACAGACATAGTTCCATCTCCTGTAAGGCCTGCCGTCTGGGTCGTAGCATTCAAGGAAATTCCTGTACTTATTTATCAGGCCAGTGTGGATATCCAGGTATTTTCTTGCCAGAGCCGTGTCAAACCTTGCTGCGACATCCATCAGGCAGAGACCCATATGTATCCAGGCTGTTTTTTGCTCATAGTCGCCGAGGACCAGATTCATCGGAAAGAACGCCCTGAATCTGTCGTTTGAGTACCTCACCGGATAAGGGTGGTCCAGTTTTTGCTTTATAATCTCAGCCATGGACCTTTTGAACATTTCCTTGTCATCGAATATCCTGCACCAGAACGGGAAGATGTTAGAGTCTGATGTCAGACTATCATTTTCCCGGGTTTCAGCAAAATATTTGCTGTTCCAGAAGTTCAACTTGATCATCTTTTTGTAGTCGAATTGTCTTAGCGGATTTGAAAGCCCCTGGGCGTCCAGCTCCTGGCTTATCATCCCAGCCATGCAGTGGTCATAGCAGCAGGACTGCCTTGCGGAGTGGTCCTTGAATGAGGAGAACTTTTTTGGGCGGATGAATCCAGTCTCCATCTGGATTGCTGTCTGCATGAAACGGTCGGCCTCATGTTCAAGATACGGCCTGTAAATCTCGACCAACTCATCTGATCCAGAGACGCGCAATGCGTGAAGCAGGAATGCGAGCGAGTCAGGGGCATAACGGAATATATCGACAATCTTGTGGGACGGAGTTATGGTTGTTGTCAGACGATAGTAGGAAGAGTATCGGTTGAGAGCATACTGCAGTGTCTTTTGCACCTTGTCTTTGTATCCTAGCCTGCAAAGGCTTTCTGCGCAGATCCCAAAATCCCGGATGTAGAACCCAGAGAAATGGCCTGCGCTGGTCTGAAAATAGGTGCCGTTCCAGCAGCGGTCGATTATCTTCCTGCAGATCTGCTCTGGTGTTCCCTTGTATCTCGGAAACGGCCTTTTGTGGAAGTAGCGGGCTCTTCTGAAGATGCGCAGTGCTTCAGGGAAGATGTTGATATCCATGACAAAGAGTTTGGGAGAATAGTATTAATAATTTTGTTTTTTCGAATCAACTTTTATTATCCGACAGTATCCAGGCATAAATTCCTATCAGAACTGTCGCTTACTTTTTCACAATATTGCGTGTCGTCAAATATATCTGCCATAACTGAATAACACCTGTCCTTTCCATCTTCTGTCTCTGTCTCTTCACATATTTTTGGATCCTTTTCTTTCCTTGCGAAGCCCAGGATACAATTATCTTTCATCGAATCCATCGACAGGTCATAGCATTTTGTCATGTTGTCTTCCTCTATTGCGAAGTGAGACAGGCAATTGTCCTTGTAGTAACCACCGCCCAGCTCAAGACAGAGAGAGATATTGGAAGCGGAAATAGACAGGTCAGAATAACACCTATCCTGTGAGATGGAATTTTCTATCTCATCACATATCCTCGTCTCGTTGTATTGGTCTTTCAGACGCTCAAGGCAGCTGTCTGCCTGCCAGCTAGAAGAAGAATCCTTGCAAGCCTGAATGCTATTTTCTACTGAAGCACCCATACATTCATTTGCGAGACTATCTGTTGCAGAAGCATGTTCACAGCAGAGCTCCATTCTGGACTTGTCATTTATCATATGGCATTTGCTGTTGTCTGATTTCGCAACACTTACATTGAGATAGCAGTTGTCCCTTGCCCAGTATGAGAGATCATCTTTTTCGCAATAATCGAAATCCAGTTCAGATATTGCGAGCAATGTATAACACCTGTCAGTCGCAAGCGAATTATGAGCGCCCAGACCATCACAGAACCCTTCAGAAAGATTTACTGAAGAATAATCAGTCATGTAGACCATAGACTGATCATAGCAGACCTCTTTTTTATCTTCATCATCCAGCTTTTCACAGAATGCAAATCCATGGTCCTGATAGACATGATATTCACCAAACCTGCAATAATCCTGAAACATAGAATCATTCAGTCTTCTGCAAGCACTAAGGTCGTAGGTCTTAATATAGACCTCTCTTAGGCATTCTGCCTTTTGGTAGTCATCATCAAAATCATCGCATAATGATGGCTTATCAAGAGCACCTGCTACCTTGCCATAGCAATAGGCTAAGTCAGATTTTTCTGTGAATCCATTGTCGCAGATGCTTATGTCTTTCTCAGATCCAGCTATATCAACCACACATTGCTTGTGATAAGGCTTATATGAAAAACTATGCGAGCATAATTCAACATCTCTCTTCTTGTAGGCGACATCCATTATGCAGCGGTCCTTATTCATGAAAGTGAGATTGTCACAGTCAGAGACATCATCATATGAATACGGAATCATTGCATTGCAGGAGGTCTTTGATCGCTCTACTGTAATTTTTTCGCATACTGCCTTGTCCCTAGTAACTATCGCGACATCATAATAGCAGTTTGACTTCATATGACTTTTATCTATATAACCGCAGTATGAAGCATCACCTGTGTCTTCAGCGAGCATGCTGTAGCAATTGTCTCTTGAATTCAGGCTCAGGTTTTCGCATATCGATTTGTCCTGATTCTTTACCGCCACTACAGAATAACACCTGTTTTTGTGATTCGAGATAGTGAAATTGTCACAGAATCCAATATCCTCTACCTGAGAAATAAAACCAGAGAGGCAGGATTCCTTGTCATAAGTACTCTCTAATCCATAGCATATCGAGATGTTGCCTGTTTCCTTGGCTATCTTTATCCTGCAGTTTTTCTCATATATCGGTGTAGTTATATTTTCACATAGATACAGATCACCTCTCAATACAAAATTATAATAGCACCTGTCCTGTTCTGACTCAGATCTGATCTTTGAACATATCATGGAATCTTTAAGATTGCTTGCATGAGCAGAATAACAACTGTCCTGATAGAAAGAGCTTGTGAACCTGCTGCATAATGAAATGTCTTCAGATGAATAGATGAAACTGTAAAGGCAGCTTTCCCTGGAAGTATTGCGAGATATCCTCTCACAAATCCTTGCATCGTCCAGGTTGTATGCCAGCTTCGAGAAACACTTATCCCTCATCGAATAATCTTCCTGGTCCTCGCACATGGACATATCTTTGTTGGAGATGAAGAAGCTGCTGTAACAGCTCTCCTTTCTGCTGGATGATTTAATGTTCCTGCATATATCCGGGTTGTCTTCCTGTTTTGCCAAATCCATATAGCATTCATCTCCAGAAGAGGAATATCTCTCATCCAGCTTTTCACAGATCTCCTCTGTCGGAGCTGGCACGCCCACATACATGTAACAGGTGATTCTCTCTGATTCTGAGGCAATCTTCTTGCATATATTATTATCTTTCATCGCCTGTGCAAGACCGAGCAGGCATTCATCCTTATTTGTCGAGTTTGAGGCTGAATCGCAGACAGCTGAATCCCTTTCCCCTATCGCTATTCGCTTTATGCATCTTAGCTGTTTTTTAGAAGTGTTGATCTTTTTGCAAAGAGCTGTATCGCGCCTCTTTTCTGCCAAATCAGAATAGCAATTGTTCATGGACTCTGGCCTTGATGTGGCCAGACATAAGGCCTCATCATCTCTTTTTTGCGCAAACCCAATTATGCATCCGTCCTTTTCTCCCTGCTCTACAATTTTCTGGCACATGTTCAAGTCGTCTTTTGCAAGAGCCAGCGCAGAGAAGCACTCGTCCTTGTCGAATTTTCGGTAAAGCATGCCGCAATGCGAAGGTTCCAGGGATGCAGCAGCAGTCTTCTTTATGCAGGAATATCTTGTATCCTTGTGGATTATGAAGAAACAAATCCTTGGGTCTTTTTGTTCCTGGGCCTGGTCAGAGAGACAAGCGTTCTGGTCCTTGACCTTCTCCTTTGCCAGGCATTCATTGACCTCTGAACTCCCACTGTACTTTTTTTTCAAGCATAGCCTCTGCATCCTATCATCCATTACTCCGAGACAATCCGAAAAGAAGCCATGCCTCTTTAAGATAGAGATATAACATGATTCTCTTTTCTGGTCATCATCGACCAGATCGCATGACATGTTGACAAAAACAGAGTCAGATAGGTCCTGGAGGCATTTATGCTTGTTTTCATCTGAAGATAGCAGGCTGCAGAATGTGGCGTTGGTCTTAACATAAGCTATCAGAGAGTAACAATCATCCCTGAAACTGACGTTTTCTGCTATCTTTTCGCATACCTTCGGATCAGATGAACTGTTGGCATATCTAATATAGCATTCTGCCTTTTCCTGCATATCACTGTAATAGCTGCATTCATCGAGAATACCATCGCAGCTCACAACCATCAAAAATGCAATGATTATCAGCCATTTCAGTTTCATATCGGCTCTTCTGATTTTTTTATTTATAAATTTTTTTCAATCGGCAAGAATGAGCTGTTGCCATGAATTTCTATATAATCATCCCATATCCCGCAGCAAGAAGAATCAAACATGCATCTTCTGCAGAAGGATTGTTTTGATTTCATGTCGAAGAACTCGTCGCTGCCTGAAATCATCATAGGCAGATTCTCCAAATCCAGGGTTTTGCGGTGATGATTATATGAGCAGAAAGGTATTCCGGAAAGCGTTGTCTTGGGAAGATTCCCCTTCATGCTGATTTTTCGGAAAAGGATTACGACTTCGTTGAACTCATTTAGTATGTCTTTATAGCCAGGCATAAGAATGCTGTAGTTCTCCCTTCCCCTGCCGCGCGGAATTATGGTCGCAAAATTTATCCTGTCAATCATGGAATCTTCAGAGACTCCTGAGAAGAAGAGAACTGTTTGCTTAAGTGATCTTAAGTTGCTCTTTGTCAATACGTAGTTTATCCTTACTTCATAATCTGTTCTTAGATTATCGGGATGATCTTGATTCCTTAGCCTGAGAAGGTTTTTCAGACCCAGAATGGATTCTTCAAAACTGCCTTTTCTTCTTGTCAAGGCGTCGTGTGTCTTTGCGTCTTTGCCATGCAATGATATCGAAAATACATCTACACCTGCATCTATGAGCTGCCTGCAATATATCTCGTCCCTGAGCTTTCTTGCATTTGTGGTCAGGATGATCTTGACATCGTTATCCTTCCTGATCTTTCTTATGCAACCAGTCAGACGAGGATCCTGGGTCGGCTCCATCTTGCAGAAGACGACCTTTTTAGTCCTCTGCAGAATCTCTTCCATGTTCTTTTCGAGATCAATATCCATATCACGACCATGCTTATCCCAGACCTCGTGACAGAAGATGCAAAAATTTGTACATACACCTCCAAGCTCAACAACACCATAGTCTGAGCCTTCCCAAGACAACAATGCACAGATAGTGGATTTTGAAGAGGAAAATTCATCGTAGGAAATCATATCCTTGACCGTATCAGTATCATCTTTCATCTTTAATCTTATCCATCAGGTCTTTTAGATAGAACCTGTCAAACATTCCCGAGAACTCATCCTGTGCCAGGGGCTTTGGGTCCTTTGTATTTTCCCTGCTTGTCTTTGTTATGCTTGTTGAAATCCTCCTGAATATGCTGTGTATCTTTGAGTCTGGAAACATCTCGATCACGGGTAGCTTTCGGTATTCTGATGCAACCACAAGCCGGCTTCTCGGGATCTTTCCGAGGAACCTTGCGCTGACCGATCTTTTGAATTGCTGAAGATGAGCAAGACCTGATGAATTGTCCCGTACATTCAATATCAATCCAGAAAGATATATCCCGTTGTATTGATAATGGTTTATAGCCTTCATTATGTTGTTCGCTGCGTAAAGAGACATAATCTCCTCAGATACCACGACCACTATCTTCTCTCCGAAATTAAGCTTGAGGGGCGCTGCAAATCCTCCGCAGACCACATCACCCAACACATCGTATATCACAACATCATAGTTGTCCGGGTCTATCACATCGAATGATGAGAGGACCTCAAACATAAGTGATATGCCATGGCCTGCACAACCGACCCCTGGCTTTGGGCCGCCCGCCTCTATGCAGTCAATACCTCCGATGCCCTTTATTATGAAATCCTCTTTTTTTAAGTTCTCCCTTCCTTTTTCGTTTATGAGATCAATCACAGTCCTCTGCGGCTGGTTGCCGAGAAGTGAGAGGGTGGAGTCATGCTTCGGATCGCAGCCGACGTGCAGCACTCGTTTTCCCTGCTTTGCATAGGTCAGGCTGAGATTGGCTGCGATGAAGGACTTGCCTATCCCTCCTTTTCCGTATATAATTATCTTTTCCATGTTCAATCATTCATTATCCTGTTGAGGATGTTTATGAAGCCTCTGAAGCCGAATGTGGGCGAGGATGCGAGACAATGGTAGCCTTCGGAAGGATAGCCCAGTTCAGTGTATGGAACCTGCTTGTTGCTGAACGTTAATATCTTTCTGACCTGGCTTGTTCCGATCACCATGTCTATTTCTGAATAATCCAATCCAGCCACCTCTGTGTACATTGGCTCGAACATTGCATTGCGCTCATCAGACTGAAAATAATTTCCTGAGCAGAAGAATATCCTGTGCTTTATGTTTACACCTATCTCTTCTAGAGACTTTGCTAATGCCTCTGCAAGATAGGGGTCTGCGTTTATCGAGATGTTCCTGTCCTGGAAATACCCAGGGATCATCCTGCCTACCAGGGGCACTGCCTGGTCAAGCTCCTTTTCTATGAAAGACTCTGCAGTCTTGTTGATATTCAGTCTTTTTGATATCTGTCTTATGAATCTGGTTGTTCCCTGAAGACCTATCGGCAGGTCTGCCTCGATGAGATCTGCGCCTGTTCGATCTGCCAGATGCTTTGCGGCCTTCCTGGCATATGGCAGCGAGATTATCGTTCCTGCCAGCCCGGCTTTCTTCAGAGAATCTATGCCAGAGCCGTCAAACCAGACTGTCTTTAGGTCAAGCGAGAGGGCGCCCAATATCCTGCGAAGCTCAGATATGTTGCCTGTGCAGTCTCCTTCGTTTCGGTCAAAGAGGTTTCCTATCATTGCGATGTCGGTCTTCTTGTTTTGTTTTTTGCCTTTCAATGGGATGGTCTTCGCCAGGGTGAGCATGGCCTCTTCATATCCAGCAAGCCATTCTGAATACATCCCTCTTGAAGGCAGCTCTGCGATAAGCTTTTTCGTCTTCTCCTTTGCCTTTGCTATCATCTGGGAATAGTCGACTGCCAGGACCTGGGCTACAGGCATCGCAGCCAAAAAGACAGCAGAACAGCCTTCTTGGGCAAGCAAAGAAGCCAGGGTCTTTTCGACCTTGGGAGTCCGGTCATGGACAAACTGTGAGCCGTCCACTCCAGTCGATGCCAGCCTGTGAATAGTGTCCCTTCTGAACATGTCTGAAAGAAGATCGTGTGTCTTTTGGACATAGAAGAGCTTGTCGATGACACAAAAAGGAGGAGAGTCGATCAACACATACAGGTCAGGGACTGCATTCATCGCAAGATAGATCCCTGTCAAGTATGTGTGGTTGCATCTTCCGCTAAGGTGATGTTTTTTTTCTTGCATCTCAAACATCTCCTGATGGCTTTGCGGCTTTTCTTTGATGCTTTTTGTATGTTCTATAGAAAGGGGTTCTGCAGAGGTTCAACAGGCTCTTTTGTGTCCTTATCGCTCCGTCCACTCCTTTTTCGAAGAGAAAAGATGAGAACACGTTTTTTCCTGCTCCTGTTATCAGTGGATCCCCGGGCAGATCTGAGCAGAATATTTCTGCGTGCGAGGCCTCTATTGCTTGTTTTATGTATTCAATCGAATCTTGGACATGCAGAAAATCTATCTGCGGGTCATTTTGGAATCTTGAGGATATGGTCTTTGATATGCTTTCGTATGATTCTTCTTCTGCTGTTATCATGACAATGACTGAAAAGCCCATCTCAAGAATAACATCCAACAGGTCCAGGCTGTCCAGGAAGCGCTGAGGTTTTGTCAGGACCCAGGAATTGTGTTCTGATATTATCAGGCCGACAGTATGCGCTGAAGCCTGCTTCCTGAGGGAGCTATGGAGGTTCTGCTTTTCGTCCTTGTATCTTTTCCATCGGCTGTTGTCATCCGGCTTAATATCTAAAGCGCTTAGTATTGATTCTATCCATGCTATCGAATCCCGGAATCCGAACGGCGGCCTTGGATGTATCTTCTTTGTTCTTATGTTTTTCAATATCTCTTCATATAATGGGTTTTCCTGAACCACTGAAAGCTCTGCTTTATTGAAATTGGAAAGATTTTCCAGCTCGACCATAGGAAGGAATCTTTGGTTCAGCCTGATTCCAAAGGACCTGATTAGAGATATTAGCTCATCCATAGAGGGGTCGTTCCTGTAGCCGACAAGGTTTATCGTACCTGGTTCGGGCTTTTGGTCTGAAGAGCTTGTGAGCATACCTGAATAGCTGGCAGTGAAGTCCTTTAGGAGCGCCAACGGCTCGTTGTGATCGTATACGATCCTGCAGTCGTTTTCTTCTTTTATCCTTCTCAGGATGGACTGAAGGTCGCTTCCGAGAACCTTGTTCATGCATGTGCATTCCAGAACAAGATCCTTATGCCCTGCCTCTATCAGAGACAATATCCTGCTTTGGATCACCTCATCTGAGCCCATTATTATGTTTCGCTCAGATAGCTCGAGATGCGAGGTCCTCCTTATGCGGTCTGAGAATGCAGATGCATCGCCTGATCCATGATTTTGTAAGTCTATGCCCTGATGCGGCCCCAGAAAGCGGCCGTAGGTGTTGTATACGAATATCTGGGAGATGAAATTAAAAGCGCATTCTGTGTTTAAGCATTCACGGTCTCCGCATCTGAGATAGATCTGATCCCTTGCTTTCATGTGTATGGGAAAAGAAGACTGCCGGATGTCATCAGTGAAAAAAAAAGTCCTGCCAGCCTCTTCCTGACCCCAGTTATACATAGATATATGCGTATCCAATATGGCCCCTCCAGAGCACAAGAATCGAAAAAATGATTTAAAGGTTTGGATTTTTTTGGCTGGAATAGCCGGGAATAACAACAGCAGTAGAAAAAATTAAAACGAGCCTGGAGGGATACAAACCAGCCCTATTCGCCGGCTGGCGGACGACGTGCGGCATACGCTACCTATGGTAGCTTAGCCACACTAAAAAGTAAAAGAAAAAGAGATGGTTGGAATCGTAGTTAGTGAATAATTAAAACGAGCCTGGAGGGATTCGAACCCTCGACCTAATGCTTAGGAGGCATTCGCGCTATTTGTCCTACGGACCAATCCATTTCCGGATGATGTGTATCCAGACTGCGCTACAGGCTCAATTCGGGCATTTTGGGCCCTTTTTGTTAAGATTTCGGGTTATATTTATATATGTTTTGGACTTTTTCTGCCATATGTACAAACTCAAACAGATACCTGAAGATTTCATCGTAAAAGAGATGGCTGAACTGCAGTTCTCAAAAGAAGGCAGATACGGCTATTATCTGCTCTGGAAAAAAGACTATAATACTGTGTCTGCATGCAAAGCGATCGCGCGCAGGATGCGGATGAAGCCGAAATTCATCAATTTCTCAGGCACTAAAGACAGACAAGCTGTGACTGAACAGTATATCTCAATCTCACTCGGACCTAAACGCAACCTGGAGATGGACGGAATAAGGCTGGAATACCTCGGGCGCGGAGACGAGCGGCTGAATCTCGGCACACACATAGGAAACGAGTTTGAGATCGTTGTCCGAAATATTTCAGAAGAAGAATATGAACTAGCTGCGAAAAGGATTGAGATGCTTGGAGCAGGAAAGATGGTGCTACTGAATTATTTTGATGAGCAGAGGTTCGGGAGGAACAAGAACAACCATGCCATAGGAAAACACCTGCTGAAGAAAGAATACAAGCAGGCATGCGACATGATAGATGATGAGAAACTGTCCGAACATCTTTTGAAATATCCTAATGACTATGTGAATGCCCTTCGCATGATTCCAAAAAAGATCCTGCAGATATATGCGCATTCATACCAGAGCTATCTATGGAACAAGGTATGCGGAAATATGGTCAAAGAGGAATGCAAAAAATTTGATGAGATTGATCCTGGGTTCGGAAAAATTGTGTTTGCAGGATGTTGTCTTGAGCAAAAGGAGATAGAAGTCTATGGATTTGACAGCGAGGAGAATGAGGTATATTCAGAGCTTTTGGCTGAGGAAGACCTAAGCAGGCTTGATTTTGCAAACAAGCAGCTGAAGGAGCTGAATCTTGAAGGGGACAGCAGGAAGATGCTCATGGATGCACACGGGTTTGTGATCGATGGGCCTGAGCATGATGAACTGAATCCTGGGAAGAAGAAAACCAGGGTCAGATTCAAGCTGGGCAAGGGAAGCTATGCGACAATGGTCATCAGGCAGATATTTCTTGATTCTTTGTAAGCGATGATATTTCAATCCAAATCATTATAAATATCACATGATTCATCTTCTGCTATATGAAATACAATGAGGATGTCGAGTTTAAGGACAAGTTCGTCGAGCGGTATTCGAAGCTGACTGACTTCGAAAAGTTCAGGGAATATTCTCTCAAAAGGCTGCGCAGGTCTGTGAGGGTCAATACTATAAAGACCAGCGTTGAGAAGATTCGTAAGAGACTGAGCAGGCACTGGAAACTTGAACCTGTCCCCTGGTGCAAAGAAGGGTTTTTTATCGAAAGCCGGGGCCAGGGCGATGATGCGAGGCGGGATGTCGGAAACCTTCCAGAACACATGCTAGGGTATATCTATATACAGGAGGCTGCTTCGATGATCCCACCTATTGTCCTTGGGCCGAAGCCCGGCGAGAGGGTGCTGGACCTCTGCGCATCACCTGGCTCAAAAGCGACACAGATCGCGATGTACATGAAGAACCAGGGGACGCTTGTCGCAAATGACTATAAGTATGACAGGATAAAAGCGCTCGGCATCAATATCCAGAGGATGGGTGTCCTGAACTGTGCAATCACGCTTATGCAGGGGCAGGCATTCAAGGGGGCAGAGTTCGACAGGATTCTTGTGGATGCACCGTGCTCCGGGACAGGCACTATAGCAAAATCACACAAGACAATCAAGATATGGAACCCAAACATGGTGAAGAGGCTTGCTGGAGAACAAAAAAGCCTGATATCAAGAGGGTTTGAGATGCTTCGGCCAGGCGGGACAATGGTGTACTCGACCTGCTCATGCGAGCCTGAAGAGAATGAAGGAGTCGTGAGCAGTCTTTTGGAAAGATACGAGGACTCTGAATGCATTGATATAAAGATGGATATCAACCAGAGCAAGCCAGTCATGGAGTTCGAAGGCAGTGAGTATAATTCTGGAGTATCGAAGACACTGCGCATCTGGCCGCAGGATAATGATACAGAAGGATTCTTTGTCGCTAAGATCAGGAGGCTATTATGAAATCCTATCCTACTTCACCGATGTTTCACATCGGTTCCGCCTGGCCACGAGAATATTTACTAATGTAAATATTCTCTCTCATGGCACAGACGGCTAGGATTTCATAATAGCCGATCAGGAAAAAACTTTAAATATCGCAATCACATCCGATTATCGAGGATGCATAAATCCTTGCAGGCAGAATAATGGCAAAGAAAAAAAACACAGGCAAAAAGGACAGGGGCAGGAAGAAAAAAAAAGACAGCAAAGGTTTACGAAAAGAAGAGCCTGGAAAAAAACCTGCCAAGCCTAAAACAGGTTCCAGAAAAGTCATAATAGATGAGATCCTGCAGCCGAGCACAGAAACCATCACTGTCGATGCGCTGGACGAGAAAGAGGTCAGCCGCGAGATACAGAAAAGGCTTGAGAGACAGCACAGGATCGTGTTCTCTGACCATGATGAGACTGATGATCCTTCTGGGCCTGAGAATGTCATAAGGCTTAGAAAACCTGTGTTTTCTGAAGATGCTCCAGAGGCTGAAGATGTCAGGCTTCAGAAGAAGAGAAAGCCATGGATTGCGGGGTCAAAACCTGTCATCATCCTGTCATCCATTGTCTGGATTGTGGCGCTAGTACTTTTTGTCATACTTATCATGTACCAGCAGCAGCTGATCTATCCCTATGAGCCGTTTCGGACATGCTGCGAGGGTCTGAATCCGGATTTTGTGAAAGCATCTCAAGGGGATTTTGAAGAGGCATGCTGCGAATATGTGGCTGACAAAGAGAAATGCCTGTCGTGCGTCGAGAATAACAAGATGCTCAAGGCAAAAACCAATTTTCTTGGAGGCGGGAACCCGAAGAACCTTTTCTATATATTATCATTCTCGCTTCTTGCTGTGCTTGTTATATTCATACCCATGTATTTTCTGAAAGAATGGATACAGAAGAAATCTTTATAGTCACATCTCACTGCATGAAAGGCTTATGTAGAGATCGTCATCATTGTCTTCGCAGGTCTTCTGCCGCTCCTGGTCTGTCAGGTCCAGGTCAATATCCGGCTCGACATCGACCTCAAAGACATTGCAGTAATCATAATCATCACCCTCATACCAGTCATGGTCGCGGCAGCTTACAATGACCCTGTGGCAGCCGTCATCATCGCAGGTGGACCTGATTGTCCTGCAGGCCGCGAACCCTTCCTCTTCACAATACTGCTCAATCCTGTCCTCCTCTAATAGATGGAAAGGATTCTCCTCATGCTCGCGTATCTTCATCATGGTAAGATAATGGTCCTGGTCCATCCTGTCCTGGATATATCTATCCCAGATCTCCTGCTTCTCCTCCTCTGTCTGGATGTCTTCCTCGACAACATGAAGGTCTGCTCCATATTTGTCCACATGATGTATTGTCGCTGTTATGTACTGCTCTTCAATCTTATCATGGAACGTCTTCTCCTCAGAGCATGAGCTGACCAAAACCAACAGCGCCGCTATGAACAGTATCATATATTTGCCCATTATACCACCAAGTAGTAGTTAATTATATATAAAGGTTTTGGTGGTTTCAGACGGAACTGAAGCGATAATAATAATAATAATAAACATAGTTTGGGTTGGACAAACATAGAATCAATTCAGCCTTTACCTGACAAATCCCACTATGTTTTCACCTCTTGAAAAACACCTCCTGATCGGAAGCTTTGCTCTGCAAAACATCCTTCTTGAGGCACAGCACTTTTCAAATAAATTCCTGAATATAATAATTGAGTTCAGAACCAACCCAGATGTTACAAGGATAACAAAAATCATAAAATACCTTTAAATATAATCTCCATATCCCTAATCACAGATCTGATCGGAGGTGTCTTGATATGAACAGCCCAAGGGGTGATTTTGCCCTTGTCGCATGCGAAAACGGAACGAAACATCTTGAACTCATAAAAGAGCATCTTATCAGGATATGCAGGAAAAGAAAGGAAGAGATTGAGAAACTCATTCTTGAAAGGAAGAATGAATTCGACAGAAGAGATGATATCGAACAAAAACAAGGAACCACATGCAATATCCTAGACAGTCTGCTTCCCCATGAACAAAGGGAGTGGCGGTTTGTCAACTATGTCCTTAGGTTCGGGATCAATACTATCGGCGTAGACAAGACTGTTTTTTCTGATACTGAGATCAGGATAAGGTTCCTTGATTCTGTCAGAGGAAAGGACCTGTTCATAATACAGAACACCTATAATCCAGAAAAACCACAAGACCTGGCAAGCAACCAGAAAGAACTGAGCCTTCTTGCACAGGCTGCGAAGATCAATCATGCGCTGACTGTCACAAGCGTGCTTCCTTATTTCAACTACAGCAAAGCAGACAGGAAAGGCGGACGAGAATCTGTCGGGGTCGCAGAGGCAATAAAAGAATACCATGATGCAGGGATGGATGGAATAATCACGATGGACATGCACAACGAGCAGTCGATCGCTGCTGCATATGTTCTTGGCATGGCCTTTGAGAACATATATGTCACAAACAAGGTGCTGATGGATTTCAAGAGAAGAAAGAAGACTGAATCTGCCTGCTGGGGGGCTCCGGACGTGGGCGCTGCAAAGATCGCAAGACACTATCATAAGGTGACTGGACTTCCCCTGATACTCGCATACAAATCAAGGAGAGTCGATTCGAAATCTGACAAGGAAGCTCATGAACTTCTCGGTGATGTGGAAGACATGGACATATATTTCTGCGATGACCAGATCGCGACAGGCGGGACAGTGATGGAGATCGCAGAGATCGCCAAGAAAAAAAAGAAAGCAAGATCTGTCTCTGTGTATGTCACGCATGGACTGATGCTAAATGATGCTTTTGAAAGATTCCAGAAACTCAAGGATGAAGGAGTCATCGATGAGATCGTGATCGCCAACACTATAATACATGACCCTGAGAAGATCAAAAAATTCAGTTTCGTGAAAGTTTTGGATGTGATGGACTTCTTTGCCAAAGTGATATATGAGACACATATACTCGGATCTGTCACAAGCCTGTATGATCCAGAACTTCAGGTTTCGCAGTACGGCAAAGGACACAGGGCAATAAACGGAACACCCTAATATTTCTCTATGGACATCTGCCCAATCCTTTTTCTTTTTGATACCTTCTGCTCATCGACCTTTATCCCTACCTGCCTCTTTATGTCAATCGCAGTCTTTCTTCCGAGAATCTGAACCAAGGTCATTATGTCTGCCTTCTTTATGTCACCAACTGTCCTTATATTATTCTTGTAGAGCTTCCTTGCGCGCACCCTTCCGATGTTTCTCAGCCTGACCAAAGGCAGAAGGTCCTCCTTGACACCATATTTTAATCTTGTGCGTGTCTTCTGTAATATCCTTGTCGTGTCCCGGAATGCGAGGAGCTTCGAGATCTCGATTGCTGAATATATGAGCCAGTCTGCTATATCTATCTTGGCCTTTATCTCTCCTGGCCTTATGCTGTAGGTCTCAAGAAGATACTCCTCGTCAAATTCGTCAAGCCAGTCAAGCAGGAAATAGGCTGTCTTCATGCTGTCCATGAACATGTCATATTCCAAGTCGAACATCGAGGGAGGATGTATTATCAGCGAATCCTCATCCTGGGCGATCTTCTCCTGGAATTCCTCATATTCCTTTGTCCTGACCTTAAGATGCGGCCGAATCTCCTGAGTGTATGCAACCATCGACAGCACAGAGAACTCATCTGCCTTCTTTGAAGTCGATCTCTGCAGTGCGACTATGAAGTTGTGGGCGGTCAGAGGGTCAAGATATAATTCTGCGACACGCTTCCCTATCGGTGTTACCTTGAATCTCTCATCCTCTATCTCATCAGCTGATGCGAACTCATCTTTTGAGCTTATTATGAACTCATACTCTATCAGGAGGTTCAGCATCTTCTCTATCAGCATCTGAAGAGCTGCCATGTCCCTGTACTGATGCGCCCAGAAGGTCTTTTCGAAAAAATCCAGGATCTGTGTCTTTGTCCGGACAAAACCTATCGCTATCAATGAAAGCAGATAGGTGCGAAGCACCGGCTCGACCGCCAGCTTTGAATAGATGTTCTCTGGCTCACCATTTATATATAACTCAATCAGCTTTTCCTTTTCTGCTTCAGTCGATGCTATCGCTATTGATTCACCATACTTGTCATATTTCGGACGGCCTGCGCGGCCAGCCATCTGCAGGTATTCAAGCACAGGTATGTACTGAAGGCCGGTGCGGGTGAATCTTCTGAGCTGCTTTAGAATCGTGCGGAATGCAGGAAGATCGAGACCGGCTGCCAAGGTAGGGGTGGCAGCTATTATCTTTATCAGCCTTTTTTTGAAAGCAGTCTCTATCATGTCCTTCTGCTTTGTCGTAAGACCTGCATGATGGAAGGCAACGCCGTGCTTAACACACGCAGCAAGGCGTTCGCACTGCCTGGTCGGCCTTGATAGATCCTTTAGTATCCTCTCTGAAAGATTCATGAGTTCGGCTGAATTCATGCCTGTCTTCTTTGAGCAGTCTTCTGCAGTCTTCTCAGCAGAGCGCTTTGAATTGCAGAAGACTATTGCCTGCTTTTTCTTGCCAATCGTGTCGAGACACAGGTTTATGGTCTGGTCTTTTGATAATGGTTTGATCTTCATCGGATTCTGAAGAATAGGAATTTGTTTAAAAAGGTTATGAAGGGGTGTCTAGTGGGTATCAGGATGAGTTTTTCCGTCATGCTTAAATATAAGTTTCTTGTCCTCTTGTCTTAAAGATCAGTGACCCGGGCCTATGGTCTAGTGGCTATGACGTCGCTTTCACATGGCGGAAGTCGCCGGTTCAATTCCGGCTAGGCCCATTCTTTTTTTCCATCCGTACGATTTTACGGAGTGAATATCGTTCTTGATACGCACGCCAACCAGCGTGACGGCTGCGCAGGTTCAATTCCGGCGTCTTCCTTTATCTAGAAACCTTTCGGATGGCTGCTGTGCCATTCCCAGGCCGACGAGATTATATCCTGAAGATCGAAATTCGGCTTCCAGCCCAACTCTTTTCGGATAAGATCAGAAGAAGCTATGAGCTGGGCAGGGTCGCCCTCTCTTCTGCCTGCCTCTATTTCAGGGATCTCTCTGCCTGTTATCCTGCGGCACATGTCAATCACCTGCCTGACAGAATATCCTTTGCCGATGCCTACATTGAACTTACCTGACTTTCCTTCAAACAAGGCCTCAATCGCAAGCAGATGCGCCTCAGCTAAATCAAGAACATGAATATAGTCGCGTATGCAGGTGCCGTCAGGTGTTTCGTAATCTGTCCCGAATATCTTTATGCTCTTTCTCATCCCTAATGCCACCTGAAGGATAATGGGAATCAGGTGGGTCTCTGGCTTATGCGCCTCACCAACCCCGAATGCTGCGCCGGCTGCGTTGAAGTACCTGAGGCAGATGTTCTTTATCCCATAGACCTCAGCAGAATCCAGGATGGTCTCAGTATAAAGCTTTGTGTAGCCATAGTAGTTGACAGGCTCTTTTCTCGACTGCTCTTTGATCGGTATCTCCGAGGGATTTCCATAGACTGCCGCAGAAGATGAGAATACAATGTATTTGACGGCGTGATCCTTCATAGCCTTGGTGAGGTTTATCGCTCCAGAAAGGTTGTTCGAAAAGAAGCTTATCGGGTCTTCCATGGATTCTCCGGCTTCTATCATTCCTGCGAAATTTATCACAGCAGAGATACTGTTTCTTGAGAAGACCTTCTTTAGAAACTTTGGATCAAGAAGATCCCCTACATACAGCTTCACTCCTTTTGGCAGCGCCTTTCTGTGGCCCCTGGAAAGATTGTCTGCGGCAATGACATTGTAGCCTGAGTTGAGCAGCACCCTTATCGTGACCGAGCCTATGTATCCTGCACCGCCAGTGACCAGAATCGTTTCTTTCATGTTCAGGGAATAGTGAGATGTGTCATGTATTTAAAACTTTTGCAGGGATAGGCTATTACTATTCTGCATGAGACATATTCAATATCCAAGAGGGTCCATGATATACAGATGGATGACCAGGGTGGTCAGGCATATGAATGAAACATACAAAGGCATGTATCTGGGCACCCTTATGTTCCATCTGAATCTTGCCTTGTCCAGATACAGGATAAGATATATAATCCCTAGAACTATGGGGATTATCAGCCAGGCAGTCAAAATTGATGAGAAAAAAACATGATATGGGTCAAACGCTGCCTGATAAATGACCCTCTTGAAACCCTCTCTGATTCCATGCCTGGATATCTGACTGATCAGGAAAGGGACCTCTGGAAAAATACCTGCAGCTACTGTCGGGAAGAAATTGAAGAGCAAATAGCTGTGCTTGTTATCCTTGATTTTTCGGTAAATAAAAAACACCACGAGATTTACCAGCAGAGCGACCAATATCGTCAGGATCTCTTCAGTGAATATAATATACAGGATCGGGCCTATCTCCATCTTCATATCCTGGTTTTAAGGCGATAATATAAAGGTTGTGCAAATAAAAGATAATTATAAGAGTCCTCTTGATGTCAATCGAGTGCAAAAATATAAATAGGATGAAACTTACCAGGTGCAGCAAACTATGAATGAAGTTGCAGAAACGACAGAAGAAGGGACCATAGCAAAACCAGATGACCCAGAAGTCATACAGGCCTATGTATCATCGCTTCAGTCTTCTCATCCATATGATTTCAGGAAATTCGCAAGAGACAATCCTGCACTTTCGCCTGAAGGGCTGGAAAAGGTGCTGGAATCAGTCTGCCAGGCAGATCCATGCCTTTCACAGACAAAACACCTCGGCGATGCTATGTCCTATTTTGTCCAGGCCTCCTATGATGAAGGACATAATAATTTCAGCCTTACCGCACCATTCTCAATAAACATGGCTCGAGGACTCAGAGGGAGACCAGATAATCCCCTGAAACTTTATTATGGAGGCGGGATAACAAAAAACTTCGGCGTGGATTCAATATGGTGCGAATTCAGAGTGATGTGCGACAGCGGAGTCAATGACGGCAACCGCGCTGAAAATTCTGTATTCATATATGTCGGAGATGCCTATAATAATGTCGGTGCGAACAGCAGAGGCTGCCTTTTTGAATTCAATGATGCACAGCCGAACATAGGCTCAGGCGCATGGGGTTCTGAATTCATAATCAGAAACCGATTCCATGTTCCTGACAGGTTCAACTGGTCCTGCGGTTATCAGATGCCAACATCCTGCAGGTTCGTGGCTATGAATGACGATACGTTCCAGGCATTATCAAAAATATATGGACAGAGCAACATAATTGAATACAGACCAGGCAAGTGAACGTTCGGCTATTTCTTGACCATAGCTTCAATTGAGATTGAAGACTTAACAAAATATTTATAAATCGCTGTTCCCCATTATCCCAGAATATGATAAGACCATCATATCATCGAGGTGAAAACCATGAGAAAACCGATCAACAAATTCAATAAAAGCATCATTGGAGCAATTCTTGCTGTATTATCAATGCTCATGCTGGTCTCCTGCGTGGAAGAGATGCCGCAGGGTGATCCAACGCCCACACCTGCCGGCTCACCAGGACCGACCGCTACACCAACACCTGGCGCTGACGCGACACCGCCAGAAGGACAGCTGGTCGGAGAGACACAAGAGCTAAAAAAATTCAGCTCAAGCGAAGAGCTTGTGAATTTCCTCAAGTCTGCTGAGTCAGAATCCGAGACCACAGCACAGGCCGGATCCCTGTCAAGGGGATTTGCTGCAGACGTAGTCATGGAGAGCGATGCATCCATGAAGAACGCTGCACCGATGGCTGAAGGCGCAAGCGGGTATGCTGATTCATACTCCAAAACAAACGTGCAGGTCGAGAACGTGGATGAGGCAGATTTTATCAAGAATGACAACAAATACATATACATGCTTGTCGAGAACAAGCTTGTCATAGCCAATGCGTATCCAGCAGAGGATGCAGAGATCCTTTCGACAAAAGAGATCGAAGGCTCGCCTTATCAGATCCTGCTGAATGAAGACCGTGTCGTGGTGTTCGCGAGAGCAAGCATCGAGACGATCGCGATATCCCAGTATGATTATGTTCCAAGGACAACATACAAGAGCGTCCTAAAAGTCATACTTTTCGACGTGTCTGACAGGGAAGACCCGCAGGTCGTGAACGAATATATCATCGACGGAAACTTCTACCAGGCGAGGATGATCGGCGACCATGTGTATTTTATCGCCAAGGACTATGTCTACTATTACTATGATCAGGTGAATGCCCCTAAGATCGTGGACTCTGATGCAAATATCGTCAGGCCGGAGATATATTACTTCGACAATCCTGAAAGCGACTATATATTCCATACTGTCGCATCACTGAATATCCAGGAAGACGAGGACAACATCGAGGCAAAGACTTTCATGATGGGTTACTCCAACAGCCTCTATGTATCTGAGGACAACATCTATATCTCATACCAGAAGAACAGGCCTTACTGGTACTGGAGGAACTATAATGAGGACAGGTTCTATGAGGTCGTGCTCCCTCTGCTTCCTGAAGATGTCCAGGACGAGATCAATGAGCTTGAAGATGACATGAACTATAGGGAGAAATGGCAGAAGCTTTCTGACATCCTGACAAAGATGTACAATGAGATGGAAGATGATGACAAGGAAGATCTTATACAGGACATCGAAGAGGCAATAGCTGATTACGAGGCAAAGCAGGCCGAAGAGAGGAGCAAGACCGTCATACACAAGATCGCAATCGACGATGGAGACATAGAGTATGAAGGGAAAGGCATAGTCAAGGGCTATCTCAATAACCAGTTCTCACTTGATGAGCATAAGGGCAACCTGAGGGTCGCGACAACCGTAAACACGTGGACCAGAAAGGAAGGCAGAGAGACTTACAACAATGTATATGTGCTCGACGAGGACATGGAGCAGATCGGAGAAATCGAGAACATAGCGCCTGACGAGACAATATACTCCACAAGGTTCATGGGAGACAGGCTCTACATGGTGACATACAGGCAGATCGACCCGTTCTTCGTGATCGATCTCTCGGACCCAGAGGAGCCAGAGATACTTGGACAGCTGAAGATACCTGGATTCTCTGACTACATGCAGGCCTATGATGAAGACCATATCTTCGGAATAGGACGAGACGGAACAGAGAGCGGAAGGACAGGCGGAATAAAAATATCACTTTACGATGTATCTGATGTCGAGAACCCAAAAGAAGTCGACAAATACGTGATCGGCGACGACTGGTCTACATCATCTGAGGCAAACAACGAACACAAGGCAGTGCTATTTGACCGCGAGAAGAACCTTCTTGTGATACCTGTGCAGAAGAGACAAAACATAGAGTACTATGAAGGAGGGTACACAAGGTACAAATACAGGACATGGCAGGGAGCATATGTATTCCGGATGACCTACGAAGAGATCGAGAAAGAAGGCCAGATCTCACACTTCGACGGGGAGACAGATTACAGCTATTATTCCTCGCCATACAATGTCAGAAGGGCGCTTTTCATGGATGACGTGCTTTATACAGTATCGATGAAGAAGATCCTCATGAACAGCCTGGATGACATCGACGAAGAACTGGGAGAGCTTTCGCTTCCTTACAGCTCGGACTACTATTACCCGTATTACTATTATTGAACGGGTGAATCTTTTTTTTCTTCTTCTTTTCTTTTTTATTGCTGAATGATTCAAACAGCCCATAATATAGAGGAATCGATTTTAAATATCTTGAACTGATTCTATTTTTGAGGTGCATGAAATGAAGACCATATATATCATGATACTAGCAATCTCAGCAGTGCTTTTTCTGGCCGGGTGCACGACAGACATTACTGAGACACAGACCATGAATGACCAGGAGAATGATATGACAACAGATCAAAAAGGATACCTGGATGTGAGCCCTAAACAAGCAAAGGAACTTATAGATACAAAACCGGAACTGACAGTCATAGATGTATCACCTGCATACGACAACGGCCATATACCGGGTGCTGTAAATTATTATGTAGGAGACGGATCCCTCGACAGAGCCATACCAAATCTTGATCCAGAAGCAGAGTATCTTATCTACTGCCATACGGATTCAGCATCCATACTCGGAGCACAGAAGCTTGTCGATGCTGGTTTTACTTCCGTATACCGACTGGAAGGCAACTACGGAGCATGGGTCGATGCAGGTTATCCGACAGAATGAGAGTCAAGCTAATACTACTGGCCGCTGTGATAGTCATCAGCGCAATTATCATGTCCGGGTGCACATCTGAAGAGATCAAAACACTACAGAAAGTAGAGATCCGCGAGTACGAAGGAGAAAGACTTTCATCAATAGCTGATTTTCGTGAAAACTCGATAAACGGACCGCAATATGTTGATATCGATGATTATGAGCTTGAAATAACAGGGCTTGCAGAAAATCCAATATCATACTCATATCCTGAAGTACTGGCATTCCAAAGATACAAAAAAACAGTTGAGCTCTACTGTGTCGAGGGATGGAGCGCGAACATCATGTGGGAAGGCGTTCTGGCAAGAGATATCATCAATGAAGCAGGACCAATGGAAGAGGCAAACACAGTCATCCTTCATGCATATGATGGATACACAACCTCATTTCCGATAGAATACCTGATGGACAATGACATAATAATAGCATATAAGATGAACAATGTGACCCTTCCACCCGAGAGAGGATACCCCTTCCAGCTTGTGGCTGAAAACAAATGGGGATATAAATGGATCAAATGGATCACAAGAATCGAGCTGTCAGATGATGAGGATTATGAAGGATTCTGGGAAAAGCGAGGCTATTCCAATTCAGGCGATCTTGATTCTGACTTCTATGATTGACACCATGTGAATAATTTTTTTTAGCTATCCTATTCTTCAATATAATCCTGCCAGGCCTTGACTTCCAGGCTGTCCTCAGAATGTGCAAAAAGCGACCTGAAGAAAAGATGGGAGCAGTTGGCGTTCGTGATCAGGGTGGTCTGGAAATCTGCTGCAGTCCTCCTGATGAGATAGTCGTTGGAGAGCTCCTGCCTCTCGTTGTTCTTCGGTATGTTTATCACCAGGTCTATCCTGCTCTTCCTTATGTGGTCAAGGACATTGGGCAGCCTTTTTTCAGACGGCCAATGCAGCAGGTTAGTGCGGATTCCATGCATCTCATAAAAATCCCTTGTACCGCGCGTGGAATACAGCATGAAGCCCAGCTGGTCGAGCTTTTTTACGGATTCAAGCAGAAGGGCCTTGTTTTTCGGGTCTCCTGTCGAGAGAAGGACAGATCCTTTGGGAATACGCGAGCCTGCTGATAGCATGGACTTGAGAAAAGCCTCCTCCAGAGTCTCACCCAGACATGCCACCTCTCCTGTCGAGCTCATCTCAACGCCAAGATTCGGGTCTGCCCCTTTGAGCCTAGTAAAAGAGAACTGGGGCGCCTTGACACCAAGATAGTCGAGGTCAAATGCGTTTGAGTTGACCTTTCTTATCTTCTTTCCTATAATCGCCTCTGTGGCCATTGTTATGAAATTGATGCCGTAGACCTTGGAATGGAACGGAAAGCTTCGGGATGCTCTGAGATTGCATTCGATTATCTTTATGTTGTTGTCCTTTGCTATGAACTGGATGTTCACCGGACCGGTTATCTGCAGGTGCTGGATGAGCTTCCTGCTTATCTTCTTTATCCTGGAGACTGTCTCCAAATAGAGCTTCTGCGCAGGGGTCACAAGTGTCGCGTCGCCTGAATGGACTCCTGCGTTCTCGATGTGCTCTGAAATGGCATATGCCTTTATCTGGCCCTCCTGCGCCACGATGTCCATGTCTATCTCCTTTGCATCGGTTATGAATTTCGTGACAACAACAGGATGCTCCTTTGATACATCAGCTGCCTTTCCTATGTACTCTATCAGATCTTCCTCATTGTGAGCGACAAACATTCCGGCTCCGCTGAGGACATATGACGGCCTAATGAGCAGGGGATAGCCTACTCTTGCTGAGAATCTTCTGATATCCTCGAAATCAGACATCTCCTTCCACTCTGGCTGGTCAAGGCCGAGCTCATCCAGAATCCTGGAGAACTTGTGGCGGTCCTCGACCCTGTCTATGATGTTCGGATCTGTACCAAGGATATTTATTCCTGACTTGTGCAGAGGCAATGCAAGGTTGTTGGGAATCTGGCCGCCCATAGATATTATTACACCTGCCTCATCTTCCTTGTCGTGGATGTCCAGGACACGCTCGGTCGTGAGCTCGTCGAAATAGAGCCGGTCGCATTCATCATAGTCTGTGCTGACTGTCTCGGGATTGTAATTTATTACGACAGAAGGTATCTGGTTCCTGCGCAGAGTCTTTACACACTCGACACAGCACCAGTCGAACTCTACACTGGAGCCGATGCTGTAGGGCCCACCGCCAAGGACTATCATGCCCCTCTGCTGCGGCCTGACCTCGATGTCATCATATGATGCGTTATAGGTGAGATAGAGATAATTGGTCTGCGCAGGATACTCCCCTGCAAGGGTGTCAATCTGCTTTGTTACCGGAGTTATCCTCTTCTTCTTCCTGAATCTTCTTATCTTCATCTGTGAATCGTATCCTGAATCCCCGATTATATGCCGTGCTATCTGCTGGTCTGAGAAGCCCTGCTGTTTTGCAGCGATGAGCAGATCATCTGGGAGCTTTGCAAGATTATCCCTGTATGTCTTGAGCTCTTTTTCCATCTGCGAGATATTCCGAAGCTTGTAGAGGAACCATCTGTCGATCCGTGTGAGGCTGAACAGCTCATCTACAGAATAGCCCTGCTCAAGCGCGTCCATGAGCGCGAATATCCTTCTGTCAGTCGGCTGCCTGAGCTCTTTTTCGATGTCCCTGAACGTGAAGTCAGCGGGATTCAGACCTGAAAGCTGGGGCTTTACCATGCGGACCGCCTTTTGGAGCGCCTCCTCGAACTTCCTGCCTATCGACATGACCTCTCCGACACTTTTCATCGAGCTTCCTATCTCCTTTTTTACATTGCGGAACTTTGTCGTGTCCCATCTGGGAAACTTGACGACTATGTAGTCCAGGGCAGGCTCAAAGAAGGCCTTGGTGACCTTTGTCACTGGGTTTGGAAGATCGACAAGACTGTAGCCCAGGCCGAGCTTTGCTGCTATGAATGCCAAGGGATAACCTGTTGCCTTTGATGCCAGGGCAGATGACCTGGAAAGGCGGGCATTGACCTCGATCACACGGTAGTCCTCTGAATCCGGATCAAGGGCGAACTGGACATTGCATTCGCCTATTATTCCCAGGCTTCGAATGACCTTAATCGAGATCGTCCTGAGCTTGTGATACTCTGAGTCAGTCAGGGTCTGGCTTGGAGCCACTACAATGGATTCTCCAGTGTGTATCCCTAACGGGTCAAAGTTCTCCATGTTGCAGACTGTCATGCAATTGTTCTGGGAGTCGCGCATGACCTCGTACTCGACCTCTTTCCAGCCCTTTAGGGATTCCTCGACCAGGACCTGGCCTGAATATGCAATAGCCTCACCAAGATTCTCCTTCAGCTCCTTTAGATTGTTGCAGAACCCTGAACCAAGCCCGCCTAATGCGTAGCCAGCCCTGATTATTAGCGGAAAACCTATCTTTCTTGCGGCAGCCACACCCTCTCTTATGTCTGTCACGGCAATACTTTTTGGAGTCTTGACACCTATCTTTGCCAGGGCTTTTGCAAAGAGGCCCTTGTCCTCAGAAGTGATGATAGATGAGATCGGCGTGCCGAGTATCTGCACATTGTGCCTTTCCAATATCCCCTGCTTGTGGAGATCAACTCCGCAGTTGAGTGCTGTCTGGCCCCCGAAGCCTAGCATTATGCCGTCAGGCTTTTCCTTCTCTATAACCTTTGCCACGAATCCAGGAGTCACCGGAAGGAAATATATCCTCTCTGCCATGTCCCTGCTTGTCTGGATCGTTGCTATGTTGGGGTTCACAAGAATCCTTCTTATGCCTTCTTCCTTCAAAGCCTTTAGGCACTGGCTTGCAGAGTAGTCAAACTCGCCTGCCTGACCTATGCGCAGGGCGCCTGAGCCTAGTATGAGCACTGATCTTATCTTTTTATTTTTCATCTTTCTTTTGTCTTTTTATGTGCTGCCTTATTCTTTTCAATCATCTCTACGAACTCATCGAATAGATATTCTGTATCCATCGGACCGCATGAGCCTTCAGGATGAAACTGGACTGAGAAGAACGGGAGGGTCCTGTGCCTTATCCCTTCGTTAGTATGATCGTTGGCATTGTAGAAGAATTCCTCCCAGCCTTTCGGCAGTGTCTTTGTGTCGACAGCATAGCCGTGGTTCTGCGATGTTATGAAGCCGGTCTTTTCGCCTGCTATCACGCAGGGCTGGTTCTGGCTCCTGTGCCCGTACTTGAGCTTGTAGGTCTTCGCTCCGGCTGCAAGAGCGAGAAGCTGGTTTCCAAGACAGATACCGAATATCGACTTGTTTTTCTCCATCGCTTTTTTGATGTTATTTATGGATTCTTTGCAGTGGGTCGGGTCGCCTGGGCCGTTGGATATGAAGAGGCCGTCATAGTCAAGCTTATTGAAGTCGTAGTCCCAAGGCACTATTGTAATGGTCACGTCACGCGTGAGAAGGCATCTGAGGATGTTGTTTTTTATCCCACAGTCCAGCACGACTATCCTGTGCTTTCCTTTGCCGAGTGTCAAGGTGTCGTTTCGTGATACATTCCGGACCTGGTTCTCAATATTGGGATCGTAGAAATCTGTGTCTTTTCCTATCACGATCTTTCCAAGCATCACTCCCTTCTCCCTGATCTTTATCGTGAGCGCACGCGTGTCTATGCCTGCTATCGCAGGAATCTTGTTCTCTACCAGCCAGTCCTGAAAAGAGTTCTGGGAATTCCAGTGGTTGTGGTCCTGGCTGAACTCTGAGACTATCACGCCCTTGACATGTATCCTGAATGATTCGAAGCTCTTGGGAATCTTGTAGATGTCATGCTGCTTGGGCGCTATTCCATAGTTTCCGATCAGAGGATAGGTGAAGACCAGTATCTGGCCAGAATATGAAGGATCAGTCAAGGACTTAGGATAGCCTACCATGCCTGTGTTGAACACAACCTCGCCTGCTGTCGAAGAATCATGTCCGAATGAGAATCCGCGGTAAATAGATCCATCCTCAAGCACCAATTCTGCTTTCGGATATCTTTTCATACGCAATCCTATTGGTACTAAATCTTATCATATTTATAGATTACGGTTCGGTGAGTTTTATGGAAAAAAATGGGACCATAAGATAATATAATCACTATATGGTAGTCTATTGAGGTAATATTTATAAAGATTGTAGGGTTTTCTGCCTCTTTATGATATCTGATTTCGCAGAGACAGTCCGGCGGCTCCATGATGAGGGAGAATACAGACCTGTCGGCGTTGCGGTCATCTTTCGGGAGGTGTCTTTTGGACGTGAATACCTGCTGGTCAGATCAGCAAAATGGACGACAGATTGGCTTTTCCCACAAGGAGGGGCAGATCCTGGCGAAAGCCTGGAGGAGAATCTTTCGCGGGAGCTTTCTGAGGAGCTTGGGATAAGCCTTGATCCTGACATTGAGGTCGTCTCTGCAGGCTATCACAATGAAACCCTGGATTATGAGGCGACAAGAACAATCAGGAGGGGATTTTCCAGAGGCAAGGCCTATATTTTCACTCTTTGCCAATATCTAGGTGATCGAGATTTTGTCCTGCAGCAGGACGAAGTGGCTGAGGCAGGCTGGTTTGGGCGACAGGATGCTGTTTGCAAACTGTATGAAGGCAGACAAGAGAAAGCTGCGGTAGCTGAAAGGGCGCTTGTCATGTCTGAGAGGATAATCGAGGCGAAGAACAGCATGTATGATGAGGTTGTATCTGTAAAACAAGATGATCTAAGATATCCTTATAGATACAGTCCGGAAGATTTCTCCTGCGGAGACAGGGTGCGGCTATATCTTGGATGGAGAACCAACCAGGATATTCAAATCAGAGAAGGAACTGTGACTGATACTGAGAAGATGAAGAGTGTTGGATTCGAAAGAGAGCCTGCTATTGATATACTGGTCAAGCGAGCAGGGATGCTTGAGCGACGCGAGCCCAGGATCGCAGCAGCTGTCAATGCAAACGGTTATACTGTCTGGGGCAATCCAGTGACGGAAGCAGTGCAAAAAGAGTATCAAAGAAGGTTCTTCTATCATTGCATCTGCAGAGCGGATCGGGCAAAGTGAATGGGATGTACTGCCTATAATCCCTTCACCATGTAACTTCCCTGCTTCCGGTAGCCGAACTTCCGGTAATATCCTCTTGCTCCTATGCCAGATATCACGATCATCCTTGTCTTTCCCTGCTTTCTTGCGATCTGCTCTGACTTCCTTAGCAGCCTTTTACCGTATCCCCTGTGCTGGATGAGGCCTCTTGCTCCGATCGACTCTGACTCTCCCAGGACATGGAGCTCACGGAGAAGAGCAGAGGAGCCGGTTATCTCCCTGACCAGACCTTTTGCTTGTCCTGAAGGGATCCTGAGCCTTGCGTAGCCGATTATTATATCCTGCTTAGTATCCTCAAAAGAGATGAAATATTCAGTCCCCTGAGATGCCTTGTATTTTCTTGTCACTATGCCTGGAACAATCTTTCCCAGAACTTTCTTCTTTGCGACAATCCCCACTTCACGGCATCTTATGCAGCGGCAGAGAGGATTATAGCGCTCTATGTACTGGCGGAGGTTCGTGCGGTCCACTCCTGCGACTGTCGCGTATGTAGGTATGTCCCTCTGCACCCTTGTAATCCTTACGTATTCAGGGACATAGGGCTTGATTCCAGCAATCAGCCTTGCAGCCTGGTCTGTGGTCATCGGAGTGAACCTGCCCTGCCTGTAGAGCTGATAGAGCCTGCTTTCCTTTACAACCATACATGGATAGATCTTGAGCATATCGGGCCGAAAGCCGGAATCCTCAAAGATCGTGAGAAAGGCCTTCTTGTCCTTCGCTGGATTAGAACCAGGAAGACCCGGCATCATGTGATAATTTATCTTGAAACCCATGTCCTTTAGTATCCTTGTCGCAGCAATCGAATCCTCCACAGTGTGGCCGCGGTCGATCTTTTCCAGGATGTCATCATATACAGTCTGCACACCAAGCTCTACACGGGTCGCACCGAGACGCAGCATCTCCCTTGCATGCTTTTCCTTTGCATAGTCTGGGCGTGTCTCGATGGTCATACCAATGCAGCGGACAAAAGACCTTTCATTTCTCTTCTGCTCATCCTCAAGTACTGCTTTTCCCTTGAGAGAAAGAATCCTCTTTCGTAATGTTTTTTCCCTTTTTTCTGAGTCGACCTTCCCGGTTATCTCGAAGAACTTCCTGAACTTCTCTGTATTGAATTTCTTGGTCTGCTTATTGAAAAAATGTTTTGAAAAGTCGTTCATTGCCTTTAGTGCGTATGCAACAAAACTGTCGCGGTATTTTTTGGGGAATGCCATGAATGTGCCTCCCATTATTATCAGGTCGATCTTCTCAGCAGTGTGGCCGAGGACTGCATACTGCTCAAGACGGTTCATGACCTGAAGATAGGGATCGAAATCGTTTCTTATGGCACGCATGGATGCCGGCTCGCGGCCAGTGTAGGACTGTGGGACACCCTTTTTTGTTTTCGATGGGCACATGATACATGCTCCGTGAGGACACTTCTGGGGTCTTGACATTATTGCTACCACTGCCACTCCAGAGAGGGTCCGTGTGGGCTTGGACAAGAGGTATCTTCTGACAAGCGGGAGATCATTTACCTTTGTGTGAGCGAGCACCTCTATGTCTGTCGGGATGTGCTTTTTTTGGTGTTTTTTACAAAGCTTTGTCTTGAATTTTGTAATCCTGTCCTTAGTCGGTCTTTCATCTATTATGAACTGGATCAGATCATTGAAATATTCTTGCTTCTTCATTGATTTTTTTAAGAGGCCGGAGCGTGTTTTAAAATGTTTTGTAAATATCAATGAAATCTAAAAAGAAAAATCAAAACCACAATATATTCATTTCTCGCGCGCCTTTAGAATGTCTTTTCGCTTGCCGATGTAGTCAAGCCAACGCTCATATACATCTTCGTCATCACGGCTTTCTTTCTCATCCATCTGTAAATACCCTCTTCTCTTTTTTTATCCATGAGCGGACTATCTGATAAAAATATCATCCAATATAATAGCTCCTCTGGATATTCACATCCTTTGGCATGACTTTGTCATAAGCCGCATCTGCTGAACCCCGAGTCTTTCTCAACTTCTCGTGCACCTGCTTAAAAATTCCTTCCGAGACCCTGAGCTTCATATCTTGGGTGTTTATCTCTCCGCTAAAGGAAGGCCTCAGAACAGCAGGCACGTGAGATTCGTCCAGGGGTCTGGAAACAATCTCTGTATCTTTATGCGCGACTTGAGGCTCCTCTGGAGATATCACCTCTTCATTCTGTTCAATTATCGTATTCTCGCTGCACATCTCCCCGACATCCTCTGCCGAGAAGACATAGCTCCTGCTGGTCTCAGATGAACCTAAAGCCTTATTGCCTGAAAAAGAGTCATTCTGTCTCAATGTCCTGAGAAGGAAATCAATCTCGTCAATCGCACCCATAATCCTTGTCTTGCGATTCTCTATGCATATGTTGTTCTTGTCATTCAAAACCATAGAAAGCTTGTTCTTCCTTTCCTCAAACATCCTGATCAGTTCTTTTACACTGTTCACTTGTTGCACCCCATTCTTTTATCTTTGAATTCTTAAGTTTTGTCAGGAAATACTCCAGACAATCAATCTCGCAAAAAGATGCCTTTTTCTTGAACTTGTCTGAACCAAAAGTCAAAACAAGCGTGGCATCCTTATCCTGAAGGCAGGAGCCGCAGGTCACACACACCTTACCTTTGCTTTTCTCAAGATCTGCGATTCTCTGGTGAATCCTGTCTTTGAACGACAAAAGGTCGTCCTTGATGTCCTTTTCCAGGGAATACAGCTCTTCCTCACTAAGTGAATTTATTATGTCTTTGACCCGCATCTCTTTTTCACTTGAAATTACTAAGCCCTAATGCTTAATAAGCTTTACTATTTCTCCAGTTTTTGGAACATATATGCTCATATCCTCTTCCATGCCAGAAAATGCCTGCGAGAGAGCCTCTACTGATTCTTGATCCCCATGCTCAAGCAGCAGATGTCTTGGCTTTATCCTTCTTACCAGACTTATGAGCTCCTTTCTTCCTGAATGCGCTGAAAAATCGAATTTTTGGACCTTGCATCTAACCTTAAGCATGTTCCCGTCTATGAATATCTTTCCTGTATCCAAGAGGTGCCGGCCGCCAGAACCCTCTGCCTGATAGCCTGTCAGGAGAAGCGCATTCTTCTCGCTGAAATAGAAATGCTTGAGATATTCAAGCACCGGACCGCCGTCAATCATGCCCGAGGTGGTTATGAATATTCCTCTGGTGCCTGTAATCTGCATCCGTTGCCTGTAATTCTTCACCATCTCGACCTTTGAGAGTGCATTATCAAGCTCGAAAGAGTTCCTGATGGACTCAGGATATCTCTTCATTATCTTTGTTATCTCCTTTGCCATACCATCCATGTAGATAGGGACATTCCATTCCCTCTGGGCCAAAACCATCGCAATCTCCTGGGCTCGGCCGACAGCGAAGACCGGTATCAGGACAGATCCTCCGCGCCTTATGGCTGCTTCTATCTCATCCAGGAAATCCTGCTCTTCCTTTGCCCTATCCTTATGGTTTCGGTTTCCATAGGTGGACTCGCATATCATGAGGTCTATTCCTTTGAGCTTGTAGCTTGACTTGGCAAGAAGCCTTGTCTCGCAGTTGTTGATGTCTCCTGTATAGAGGATGCGCCAGCCCTTGTAGTCGAGGAGGACCGATGCTGCACCAGGGATGTGGCCTGCATAGAGAAACTCGAAAGTCAGTCCGTCTTGATTGATCTTACGGTTGAAGCGGATATTTTGCATCTGACTGATGATGTTTTTTATGTTAGCCTTGGAATACTCAGAAAACTGCTTTGAGAGAAGCTCAATGTGAAGCGAATCGCGCATGAGGACCTTTGATATGTCCCTTGTTATCCAGTTTGTGTAGATCGGGCAGTCAAGGCCCCAGTGGTTGAACATTGGAAGCGCTCCTGTATGATCGAGATGAGCATGAGAGATGAAGACTGCCTTGATCCTTCCGCAACGCTTGATTTTCGGGTATTCTGATCCTTCTTCTGAAATCTTGAGGCCTGCGTCAAGCATCAACTCATTGTTTATCACAAAACACGAACGCCCGACCTCCTGGCCGGCTCCGTGGACCGCTATCTTTAGTTTTGGTGGCATCTTTTACCTGCTGAAGTATTTCCTATAAGGATACATGACGCAAAGCGCCATGAGATAAGGAAGGATTATGAACACTACAATGAAATATAAGTAGGGATAGACCATGTCCATTATGTGCGAGCGGAAATACAATGTGTTTGCCTCTGTTATCAATGCTGTCGGGTCCAGAGGGCAAAACCCTTTCTCGTGCTCAATCAAACATGGGATCATTCCGACCTTTGTGAACAGAACTGTCTTTGAGAGAATCACATTCGCACCGATCATCGGGACCATGAATATGAGATTTAGATAATGGAAGCGGAAGAACTTTCTTATCCTGGATCTTGGCTTTGGCTGAGGGGCTGGTTCTTTGGCAATTGAACTAGCAGCAGACTCTTTTTTTATTATTTTTTCTTCTGGAATGTTTTTTCTTGGCAATTTTTCTGAAACCTTTTGCTCTTTCTGCCTGTTTTTTGGTTTTTTCCTGGATGTCTTTCCTGCCTGAGCCTTCTTTTTCCTGCTCTTTTCCATGGTCAATTTTCTGGGAGAGATGATATTTAAATATGTTGATTTTCAGTTGTTAATCATCCACAATTTTTTTAAATGATTGATGATAAGCGGAATCCTGAAAAATGATAATTTGTCCGATGACAGATGCGACAGGAGAGCAGAAAAGACAGCTTCATAAAGTTTTTCTTGAATCATTTCCTGACAAATATAGAGATTTTGATAAATTCTGCAGACTTATCGATAAGAGAGCCGAGACCTCTTATTACTCATTAGAAGAGGGTTTGGTGTCGGCGCTTATCATCAATGAGATGCTGGATCAAAAACACCTACACATATTCTTCATCTGCGTCAGCAAACGTCATCGTGGGCTGGGGCTTGGAAAAAAAATAATACTGTTTCTTGAGCAGAAGATGAAAGAGAAAGGCGGTGAACAAATCACTGCTGAGATGAAATCCGGAAATGAGGATGCTTTTAGATTCTACAAAAGACTTGGTTTTCATGTAATGAGAGGCGATGGGCTGTCTGAATATCTCAGAAAGAGAGAAAGAAAGGCAGAGGTGCAAGGAGAGAAGATCTATGTCAACCATAAGGGCGAGAGAATAGAGAAAATAGTCATGAACTATGAAATTTACATGCAATGATCAAATCAATATTGAAAAATCTTAGAATAAAATGAAACTATAATAAATAAAAAAATCATCCGAAATAACGCATTGACTCGTCCTTCATCTGCTTGCCCTTTGCCTGGCGGAAGGATTCTGCGAACTTCTTGTAGGCATCCTCGATCTCCTTTGTGACTGATGGCTGGACTTTTTCCAAAGCTTCCAGGAAATGCTCCATCTTGAGAATCCTGACTTTCATGTCCTTTCGAAGCGCCAGCATCGCGGCCTCTCGGCATACAGATTCTATGTCTGCTCCAGCATAGCCATCAGTCTTGCTGGCTAGCTCTTTGTAGAATCTTTCCTTTGTCTGGTCTGTCGCTTTTGCCTGGATAGCTGTCGGGCTTTTCCTGACCTGCTTGTCTGAAGATGATGCCAGGTTGTCCTTTTTGTGAGATTCGGAACTGAAGTCTATCGGCATCCTTTTGGTGTGGACCTTGAAGATCTCTGCACGGGCCTTCTCATCAGGCACCGGGGTGTAGACTATCCTGTCGAATCTCCCCGGCCTCATGAGAGCAGGATCAATTATGTCTGGCCTGTTTGTTGATGCCACAACAACAAGATCATTCATCTCCTCAACACCGTCAAGCTCTGTGAGCAGCTGGTTCACCACGCGCTCTGTCGCTTTTGAGTCTGAACTGCCAGCTCCTCTTGCCGGAGCCATGGAGTCAATCTCGTCAAAGAATACTATTGTCGGCGAGGTCTGCCTGGCCTTCTGGAATATCTTTCTCACTGCTTTTTCGCTCTCCCCTACCCACTTCGAGAGAAGCTCAGGACCTTTTACGAGTATGAAGTTTGCTGCTGACTCGTTTGCCACTGCTTTTGCGACAAGAGTCTTTCCTGTTCCTGGCGGACCATATATGAGGACTCCTTTAGGCGGTTTTATGCCTAGTTTTGAAAATGACCCTGGGTTTTTCAAAGGCCATTCGACCACCTCCTTCAGCTCCTGCTTTATATCCTCCATTCCGCCGATATCATCCCACTTGACATTTGGAATCTCCACATAAACCTCTCTCATTCCACTCGGCCGTACGACCTTCATCGCCTCGCGGAAGTCCTTTCTAGTTATCCTGAGCTTGTCCAGAAGCTCTTTTGGTATTGGCTCGTCCTCTGAGAGATTTATCTCCTCGAGAACCCTTCGAAGGACCACCATCGCTGCTTCCTTTGCAAGAGCTGAGAGGTCTGCTCCGACAAAACCATGGGTTGATTCTGATATCTCATGCAATGACACAAGATTGGGATTGGACCGCCTTATGGAATCAATGTCATCCTTGAGCCTGGCAAAGTCGATCTCCTTGAAAAGCCCTTCCTTGCCGGGATTATCAGAGAGGAACTTGCTTATCTTCTTCTCAAGCTGAAATGAACTGAAAAGATCCTTGTTCCTGGTATGATTATATAGCTCAATCAAGGCTTCCCGGACTTTTGGATCCTGATCCTTAAGCTCGTTTATGCCGTCCATGAAAGTATAAAGCGGCATGTTCCTTGTATGTATTCCGAGAATCTTCTTTCGGCCGACCTTATCAGGCACTCCTATCTCAATCTCACGGTCGAATCTCCCAGGCCTTCTTAGTGCAGGGTCTAAAACATCAGGAAGATTGGTCGCTGCAATCACGACTACCTTTCCTCTGCTTTTTAGGCCGTCCATCATGCTGAGAAGCTGAGCTACCACCCTTCGCTCGACCTCTCCGTAGCTCTCTTCACGCTTTGGCGCTATGGCATCGATCTCGTCGATGAAAATTATCGAAGGCGCGTTCTTCTCCGCATCCTCGAACTTTTTCCTGAGGTTTGCCTCAGACTGACCGTAGAACTTGCTCATGATCTCAGGGCCGTTTATCAGTATGAAATTAGATGCAGTCTCGTTTGCGACCGCTTTTGCAAGCATGGTCTTTCCAGTGCCTGGCGGGCCATAGAGCAAAACACCCTTTGGCGGCTCAATACCTAAACTTTCAAAAATCTCAGGATGCTTGAGCGGAAGCTCGACCAGCTCGCGTATCTTCTTTATCTCGTCACCCAGACCACCTATGTCCTCATAGGTCACTTCCAGGACCTTCTCCTCTTTTAGCTCAACTGCCTCTGGATTGAAAATAACCTGGGTCTCTTCTGATATTATAACACCGCCCTTTGGCGCAGTGTCTGCTACGATGAACTTTATGTCTGAGAAACCGAAATTCGAAACATTGCTGTCAAGCATGCTGAATATATCGTTGAAGAAAGGGTTTGATTCCATCGCGTTCCTGCGCCTGTTGGCACCCCCAAGCGAGACTATGTCGCCTTTCATCACAGCTCTTCCGAGAAGACCCTGCTTGAAGAGAGCAGGCGATGAGGTGCGGATGACTATGCCTTTTTGTGCAGGCGCGATTATCACTTTCTTTGCACGCTCGACCACTGCTTTTCTGATTGTGACCAGCTCGCCTATGCCTGTTTTTGCGTTCCTTCTCACAAGTCCGTCCATCCGTATTATCTGAAGGCCTATATCACCCGGATATGCCCTGTCGACTACTGCAATCGTTGTGCGCTCGCCTGTGATGGTGAGGAAATCACCCGGCCTGATACCTAGCTTGTGCATCAGAGCTGAATCTATCCTGACAATCCCTTTGTTCACATCATCCTGAATCGCTTCTGCGACCTTTATCTTCAATCCTTGGTCTTGTGCCAATTATCTTCACCTTCTTATCTACCAAATTAAATTTTAAAAAGAAATAATCTTAATTATTTCTTCGGTGCGTTATCTACATCCACCTTGGGCATGGGTATCGGAGGGGGAAGCCCCAGATCACGGCTTATTATTATAGCCTGGACATTGCACCTCGAAAGCACATTGTTGAATATCTCATTCATAACTGACTTCGGAAGTTTCTGATCCTTCTTCCATTCATCCTGAATCTCCTTTATGGTCGCCTCAGGACCAACATATACTGTCTCTCCCTCGAGTGTTATGTCAGCCACGTCTGTGCTGTATTTGGAGGTGAAGACAAACTCGAACTTGACACCCTTCTGCTTTGTCTTTCCGAGATTCAGGTCCACTTCCTTTATATCCTTGACAGAGACATTATTGTTGATGTTTACCTTGCCCTTGATAGGCTTGTTCTTCTGTGCTGAAATCTTTGTAAAGTTAAAACCAATTACTGTCATTATGTATCACCCTCACTTTTAATGGTCCTGAAAATTACTTTATTATTTATAAATTTTTGGGTGACCTCAGTATCTCCGATTATAAAAACAAATTATCGATAGTTCCGGAAATAATAACAACAACGGCTGGCTCTACGATTTTTGCTCTGGCAAAAATCTCCTCCGCAGACCTCAACCCTGCACTTTGTGCAGGAACAAGGTCAGCTCCGAACGCGCCAGTTGTTATTATTTCCTCTATATAATCCCCCCTTCAACACACCATCATATCCATTCGTTGGGCGGATCACTCCAATAACTCCTTTCAAGTTCTTTTAGAAATCGCTTGAATACAAAAAAAACATTGGTCTTATTGCTTATTTTCCATAGCAAGACCAATAACATGCTTAGCAAGTGATAGAAATAGCGAATTAATGGATTTGAGCTTTTGCTTTTTATCTGTGCCTCATCCAGCACACGGAAACCTGTTTCGATATTCCAGCGCTTCCGATATGTTCTGATGAGCTTCAATGAAGATCGTTGATTGGTTGCAAAGCACCAATCAAGTTTTTTCTTGAGTCTTTTACACCAAATTTGCTTGCATATCACTATCTTTGTCTCCGGTTTCCATTTGCTTTTCTTCTTACTATGATACATTTCATGCCTGAAAATCCCTAGTTTTTTTGTCTGCTCAATATATTTTTTCATTGCCTCATTTTTTGGAACAAAAATGAGATAGGGCAATGGTCTTTTACCCTTTTTATTCTCTAAATAATCAATAAGTTCAGCAATATAAAATCCTCTGTCAAATAGGATTAAATCCACATTCAATGGAAGCGTTCTGAGATACTCAAGAAGGTTTATTGAAAGCTTCACGAGATTATCGATTTGGCGGTAAGGGAGACTCATTAATGGAATGAATTGGGGCTCGACAATCGATAGTGTGATGTACTGCCAGCTTTCGTTACTCTTTTCATGAACCTTGGCTCGGGTGTTGTATGAGCCATGTTCACACCGATATGGATCTTCTGTGACATCAATTGCAACTTTTATATGACCAAACCTAAGGATTTTGAGAGTTTTCCGCACTGCTTTTTCAAATTCTTGTTTAAAAATTTGCCTGTCACTCTCTTTAATTGCTTTATGGAAAGTGTCACTCTGGCTGGGATTGAAGGTTTCGA
>CAYMIF010000011.1:21103-44506 GCA_964390375.1 uncultured Methanosarcinales archaeon | reverse complement strand
GAACAGGTACAACCCACTAATATTTATAACTGTGCAATAATTATGATTTAGAACAATAGCCTAGTCAATAGTAAAGTTTAAATATGACTTCAATCAGTAAACTATTGTCATGACAAAAAAGATAATCATCCTCGCAGCGACATTTATATTGATATTACCATTCTGCTATTCTTTCTGCGGAGATTATATCTGCGAAGAGGAGGAGAGCCAGCTAAACTGCCAGTTCGATTGCACTGAATTTATCAGGGGTGATGTCAATACAGACGGTGAACTTGGGATCCCTGATGTAATAATGCTGTTTAATTATTATGAGGGCTCAAATTTGAAATGCTATGACGCAGCAGACGTGGATGATGATGGCAAGATATCAGCAGACTATTCCTTAGATGCTATATACCTTCTTAAATATCTTTATTCAGGCGGAGCAGAACCAAAGAAACCTTTTCCAATGAAAGGTCCTGATGAGACACAAGACGAGATAAACTGCGATAAATACAGCTATGCTGGACATCTGCTGATAGGAAAAGTGGTGAGCTCATCTCCTTGCAGGTGCACAGAATGCTTTGTCTCGGAAAAGGCACTCTATAATGCCAAGAAAGTGGTCGACAGATCAAGCTGGTTCTCTGATAAGGTCAAGGAGATCATAAAGGCCAAGTTCGACCGATGCATAGTAAGAGATGGAGAGATCCAATCACCTGCCAACCAGGAAGCAGAAGCAAGCGATGATATCACCGGCCAGGCAGCAGGAAATGATGGTCCTCCTAAAGCAAACACTTTCCTGCTTGTCACTGTCGCCCTTGTATCATTGGTCGTCTATCTTATCGTGATCAAAATCTCAAGAAAATAAAATGGTCCCTTAAATATAACTTTCTTCTCTTTGCTATTTTTCAATGCAGGATTTCAGGAATCCCATATATAACGGGTTTGGATCAAGAGGCCTTGAGGTGTATTCGGGATGGAACTGGACCCCTACAAAGAACCTGTGGTCTGGCAGTTCTAGAATCTGCATTATCTTCTTTCCTTTCGCATAACCTGAGAATACCATGCCTTTCTTCTCAAGGGTTTGTATGTATTCCGGGTTGCATTCAAATCTGTGCCTGAACCTTTCTCTTACCTTTTCCTGGTTGTTGTATAGTTTGTACGCCATAGTGCCTTTTTCAATCAGGACATCATGGCCGCCCAGGCGCATGTTCCCTCCCAAGCTGTCTATGTCTTTTTGCTCTGGAAGGATGTCTATCACCGGATGCTTTGTGTGCGGGTCCAGTTCTGTTGAATTGGCGTTATCAAGTCCGCAGACTGTTCTTGCGAATTCGATTATAGCCATCTGGAACCCAAAACACAGGCCAAGGTAAGGGATATTGTTCTCTCTTGCGTACTTTATACAGTTTATCTTTCCTTCAGAACCGCGTTTTCCGAATCCACCTGGAACGATTATTCCATCAAGATCCTTGAGATGCTTCTCCACGAGGGAAGGGTCCTTGTCAAGCTTGGTTGTCTCTATCCAGCATATGCTGACATCTGCTTCGTTCCAGGCTCCTGCATGTTCCAGAGACTTTAGGATCGAGGCGTAGGAGTCTCTCAGGCCAGTGTATTTTCCTGTTATTCCGATCTTTACGGTCTTTTTTGGGCTGTTGAGCTTTTTTATGAACTCGTTCCAGTCCTTTTCTGCCTCTGGTTTTTCCTTGACCCTATCCTTTAGTTCAAGAATCTCTATTATCTCCTCTGCTATGCCTGTCTTTCTCAGATGCTCAGGTATGTTGTATATAGAATCAAGATCGTGAAGGCTGACCACGTTGTTCATCGGAACATTAGAATATATGCTTATCTTCTCTCTTACCTTTTCGGTCACTGGATTGTGGCTTCTGCAGGCAATTATCTGAGGATGAATGCCGTTTGAATGAAGAAGCTTTATGCCCTGCTGGGCTGCCTTGCTCTTCTGCTCGCCCAGGAACTGAGGTTCGAGAACATAAGTCAGCGCTACGTTGCATACATTGTCCTGGCCTTCCTCATATGCGAGCTCTCTTATGGACTCGATGCAATACTGATTCTCGATATCGCCGACAGTTCCTCCTACCTCCATGAAGATTATGTCTGCGTCAGACCTGATCGCTAGCTTTCGCATGAAACGCTTGATCTCTCCAGTCACATGCGGTATGAACTGCACGTCGCGCCCCAGATATTTCCCTTTCCTCTCCTTGTCAAGGACGCTTGAGAATATCTTCCCGCCAGTCATGTAGTTGTCTTTTGAGAGGTTGAAATGCAGAATCCTTTCATAGGTTCCCAGGTCCATGTCGCACTCTGTACCGTCGTCTAGCACAAATACCTCTCCATGCCTGTATGGGTTCAGAGTACCTGCGTCGATGTTGAGATAGCCGTCGAATTTGATAGCCTCGACCTTCAGGCCTTTCTCCTGCATAAGCTTTGCAAGCGATGAAGAGAATATCCCTTTTCCGATGCCTGACATGACTGTTCCGTATATAATTATGAACTTTGTCTTTCCTGATCTGTAGCCGTCAGGAATAGGTGTATAGAACTCGTGCTCCTGTGATTTTTGGGCAATGTCGTCCAGTATGTTGTTTTTGTTTTTCATATTATCCCTACATAAATGCTCTGATCAACCCATCCAACACTTTTCTTCCGTCAAATATGCCAATAGGTATCATGTTGAAGAAAAACAGCAGCATATTTATCTTTTTTGTTAATATCAAGTAATATAACTGCTTTTTCTTCAGCTTCTTTATGAATCTTATGGCCAGGTATGAGCCTATCCAGAGTATCAGATTGACTGCTGGCCCAGAAAATGCTATGATCGCTCCCTGAAGCGGGGGAGGATTACCAAGGATGCTTACGTATGCCGGAATGAAAAAGAGTATCGGGCTTCCGACCAATCGCAGGAATACTCCCAGAAGAACGCCTCCGAAGGGTATCCCAAAGAAAGGCGCTGCTATGAATGTCGCGTTGTAGCCGAATGCCATGGCCACGAACTTGTGGCCGAACTCATGCAGGACTATCGCCGGTGCAGTGACTGCTATTGCAAACAAAAAGTCATCTGAGAATACCTTTTTTTTGCCCTTGTATCGTGCTAGAGGGTCGTATCCTTTGGAAGACACAGGTGCCCTGAAGATATCCTTGAATATGAAACCCAATGCAAGACTCATGACCACAATATGGATTATCTCCTGTAATGATAAGACCATAAAAAGCATGATTCTGAGTTGATTTAAATAGTTTATTATATTCAATCATAGTTATCTCTTTGACTTCGGCGTCAATAAAATTTAGCTGAAGAAACGGATAATCATTCTTTTGGTCTGTGGTTCCAGCATCCTATGGTCTGGACATATCCGTTTTTCAGCAAGAAGTCATTCGTCAGGTTCTCTGTTCTCCTGCCCAGGCAAGAATTGCACCTGTACTTCGATGTTCCTGCTTTTTTTGTCCGTTCTTCATCGATCTCTGAGAAGTTTGCGCATTCATCTCCGCACTTACCCTTGTAGATCCTGCTCCTGATTATCTGCATCTCTTGACTGTTCCATGCTTCTTCCAAAGCGGTTCTCCTTATATCTCCCAGATCTACATCCATCGCTCCGATGCATGGCCTTATCCCTCCCCACTGGTTGATGTACATGTGATATGAAAACCTGTCGCAGACAGTAGCTATGTAACTCTGGCTCAATTCCCAATGGTTTCCGTATTCTTCCCTGTCTATCTCCTGCAATTCCTGAAGTTTTGCCTTTAGTCTTTGGTCTTCTTCGCATAAGTCACAGGATGCTCCTCTTCCTCTCCGCAGCACAGAGTCAACGTCAAAGATTATGTTATTCTCTCTCGCATATCTAAGCAGCCCTGCCATGTCATTATAATTTGTTGGCCCATCTTTGCTGCTCGTCATGATTGAAGTCACCAATGCCATCCTGCTTTTCCTGCCATACTTTTCCATGCACTTTCCTGAATCATTGAAACCTTTTCTCATCAGAAGCTCAAGGGTCTTGTTCCTCTTCTGCCCATAACCTGTTATGATTCTTCCTTTTTTAGGGTCGCTTACAAATTGATCCTGGACTTTCGGTCTCAGGGAATTTCCTTTTATCATTACCTCAACAGGCAGATCATAAAGCCTGTCTGCAATACTTTCATCTATCCATTCGCCTGTCGTGAATAGTGTCACGTAGAATCCTATATCCCTGCATCTTTCCAACACCCTGAATGTCAGGCTCTGGTTCCTTGGAAGCAATGGTTCCCCTGCTCCAGGTATCCCTATGTCTTCAACTCCCATGGAATTTGCCTGCGCAAGTATTGAGGCATAATCTTCCCAGCCAAGCAGGTTCTCGATATCCTTTGGTTTTCCTCCTTCTGAATAACAATATGAACACGCAAGGTTGCAGTAGCCAGGAAGCTCCAGCCAAATATTCTTCAGGGTAGTTCCGTCTGATGTTTTTGTCCCAACATCTTTTTGGATGGCCATATCTGGCCTGACGATCCTTTCATTTGTCATATCCATCTCACCTAGCTGTTTAGTCACTTTGTCGTAGTAATGTGGTTTTGCCAGATGTAGTTAAAACTTGCTGCTTATTTTTTTAATTAAATAGCAATATTTTTATATAATTGGAAATTATTTGTAAATTAATGAATTCAAAAAGCAATGATATTGACCTAAAAGACCGAAAAATATTATTTGAGCTGGATAAGAATGCCAGAATCAGCTTGGCACAGATAGGAAAAAAAGTCGGACTCAGCACTGAAGTCGTGCATTACAGGGTCAAGAGATTAGAAAGAAGAGGAATCATAACACAATACCAGACTGCTGTCAACTATGCAAAACTAGGATTGATACATTTCAAGCTCTGCATAAAATATAATGGTATCTCCTTGGAAACTGAAGAAAAATTATATTCAAAACTCAGTCAAGTCAATCAGGTTGTCTGGATTGCCAAATGCCAGGGAGACTGGGATTGCATCCTTTCCTGCAATGCTCGTGACATTTCAGAATTAGACCTTGTAAAAGACAGGATAATCAGCCTGGCCAATAATTATATCAGAGAAAAGTCCATCTCTGTCTCTTCAGGCATCTGGTCGTTTCCAAGAAATTACCTGATCAAGAAAAAAGCTGAAACCTCATTTCAGATGGGCGGAGAACAGCCAAAAATCGATGAGATTGACCTAAAATTGCTAAGGATACTTTCAAAAGATGCAAGAAGGCCAGTCATCGATATTGTGAAGGAATTAGAATCCAGCGTTAAGATCGTGACCTCAAGAATAAAGAAACTCCGCAGGAATGGGGTGATAAACAATTTCAGGCTGGTCGTGGACTATGACAAACTGAATATTCATTTCTACAAGACATTCATCTATATCAAGAATCCTGATGAGCATAGAATGCAGCAGCTCCTTGCAAGATTAAATATCAGTCCGAATGTCATACATAATCTGAAAGTTATCGGAGAATGGGACCTGGAGCCGGAATTTGAATTTGAAAATAAAGACGACTTCCAAAAGGCAATCCAGTCATTGATGGATGAATTCTCTGATGTCATCCAAAGAATCTGCGTCATCAATATACTCAAGGAATACAAATATACTTTTTTCTATAAATGAGTATGGCAAGTTCTATTCGTTTTTTTTAAGCCTGCAGCATTTTAATCGAACCTGTATATCTTAGAATACTTATCATGAAGGTAATCAATGTAGATCTTCGGGTCAAGGCCTGAGCCTGTGGCTTTCCTGATTATCTGTTCTGCTGTCATGGTCCTTCCCTTTGAATGGATGTTTTTGGTCAGCCAGTCAACTATACTCTTGAAGTCCCTTGACATTATATGCTTCCTGATATTTGGAATGCCTTTTTCCATTGCTTTATATATCTGGCTTGCATAGATCGTTCCTATAGCATAGCTGGGAAAGTATCCGAAAGCACCCAATGACCAGTGCATGTCCTGCAGTATGCCTTGGTTGTCAGATCCTGGTTTTAAGCCGAACATGCTCTTTGTCCTCTTGTTCCAAACAGATCTTGCGTCCTTTGCCGGAACCTTACCTGATATCAGGTCCCTTTCCATCTCAAAACGCAGGATTATGTGGAGACAATATGTTATCTCATCTGCCTGTACGCGTATCAGAGACGGCCTCACCTGATTTATCCCCTTAAAAAGGCTGCTTTTTTGGATCTTCTTCTTGGCATGTGAGATGAATTCATCATGATATCCATCCCAGAACTCGCTGCTCCGAAATATTACATTTTCCCAAAGCCTGGACTGGGATTCGTGGATGCCCATGGAAGGCGCATTGTATATCACAGTGTCCCTGAATCCTGACGGCAGGTTCTGCTCGTATAGCGCATGGCCTGCTTCGTGCACTGTTGAGAAGAGGGCCTCCAGTGGATTTAAGTATCTGGTTGTTATCCTGACATCGTGGGCTGATATCCTTGTCGTGAACGGATGCGCAGAGCAGTCTATCGACAATGCTTCGCCGTCTGCCTGCATCTTCCTTACGAGTTCGTGGTAGAGGGATTCCTGGGCCTCCTTCGGCATGTCTAGCTCAAGTTCCTTGTGGTTCTTGTATGCCTTGGTTTCCTGAACCTTTTTTAGAAGCGCAACAAGTTCTTCCTTGAGATATGAGAAAAGGTCAGTCAATCTGGATTCCCGCATGCCTTCCTCATGCTCATCCAGGAGCGCATCGTAAGGCTTTAGCTTCGGATTCAGATAGCCTGCTTCCTTTCTTTTTAGTGATATGAGTCTTTTGAGATGCGGAGCGAACAATGAGTAGTCATCCTTTTTACGGGCCTTTTCCCATGCCTGCGAGGCAATGGTCTCTGCCCTTGTCAATCTTTCAAGAAATTCCTTTGGGATCCTTCTCAGCTTCTGCGTATCCTTGTGCAGCTCTGTTATGATCATCCTGTGCCTGCTGGCGAGCCTTTGATTCCTGAGCCTGCAGAGGGCTGATGAGAGCTTTCTTGAGGTCAAGAGCATGTAGATCTCATCCTGCAGAAGCTTCAGCTGGTCGGCTCTCTCCATAATAGCATCATTCGGCATATGGGTCTTCTCATCCCAGCTCAATAGAGCCATGATGCCCTGCAGGAGCGCTGCTTTCTTCTGCACCAGGTAGATGTATTCCAGATCATTTTCCATATTATGATTTTTCTTATAGCATGTATTTAAATCTTGCCAATGATCTTTTGGCAATCATCCTATAATTGAGCAGCCAGTGCAAGGCAACATGTCAATGCAAAGATTAATAAACAAGCGGATTTTAACTCTTTATTGCGTGGCTGAAAAGAGAGGAAAATGGATAAGATGCTAAAACAAGATGTCCTTGTTCCTTTGGATGTCCCAGGGCCTGTGAAGAAATATTATATAAAGAACTATCTTGATATCACAAAAGAGACAGGAAGGCTCATGCTATTTGCAGGAGACCAGAAGATCGAGCACCTGAACTATGATTTCTTCGGAAAAGGAATACATGCGGATGATTCTAACCCAAACCATCTTTTCAAGGTCGCAAACAGAGCCAAGATAGGCGCTTTTGCCACACAGCTCGGACTTATCGCAAGATACGGGATGAATTCCAGGACTGTGCCGTTTGTCGTGAAACTGAATTCCAAGACAAATCTTGTGAAGACCAGCCAAAAGGAGCCCCTGAGCAGACAGCTCGTGGATATCAAGCAAGTTGTGGATTTCAAACGCAATTCTGGGCTGAATGTCGTGGGAGTCGGCTATACAATCTATATGGGAAGCGAATATGAGGCTGAGATGCTTCGCGAGGCGCAGCAGATCGTCCTGGATGCCCACAATAACGGACTAATCGTCATCTTCTGGATATATCCGCGTGGAAAAGCGGTCAAGGATGAACGCGACCCGCATATTATCGCTTCTGCCTGCGGTGTTGGTGCATGCCTGGGCGCAGACTTTGTCAAGGTCAACTATCCTTACCAAAGGCGAAAAGATTCAAAAGAGCTCTTCTCTGAAAGCATACTGGCAGCAGGCAGGACCAAGGTCATCTGCGCAGGCGGTGAATCGACTGACCCGAAAAAATTCCTGCAGACACTGCGGGACCAGATCGATGCTGGTGCTGGCGGGAATGCGACAGGCAGGAACATCCATCAGAAAGGCCTGAACCATGCCATCAGGATGTGCAATGCAATATACGCAATCACCATAGAAGACAAATCTGTAGAGGAGGCCCTGGCTGTCTACAACAACGGCAGCAAGAAATGATCAGACATTTGCGACTATCTTGCTTTCCAGATGGTGTTCGTAGTGCTTCTTGTACCTGTCTATCAGGATCTCTATGAAGAAGATATAGAACGGCACTATTATCCCTTTTATCACTATCGGCACTGTTGTCTGGCTGTTGAACATCAGTATCGCGATCGCTGCCACCAAGCCTCCATTCTTGAATGTCCCGAACAGAACGTATAGTATGTCAAATTGTGTTTTTCTTTTCCTGTTCTTGACTGCGATGAAGACCATGAGACCCGCGACAAACGTAACCATGATCGACACCAGAAGGATTGGGATTAATGCTCCTGGATTTCTCTTAAGCTCACCTAAGTTCATGCCTACTATTATGAAAAATGAAAGACCATATGCCAGATTTACTATCCTGTGTGTGTAATGATGCCGCATGTCAACCTTTAGCCTGGTCAGAAGCTGAGCGAGAATCATCGGAAGAATCAGCATCGACAGGAATATCTGGATGAAGAACCATATGTTCACTGTCTTTGAGAAGAAAAACCAGATCAGAAGCGGTGAATAGACTATCGATACGACATATGCTGTAAGTTCAGTGAGAACGGATGTCTTTATATCAGTCTTGAGTATGTATGACAGCGGAATGACTCCGATTGCCGGAGGCATCGCTGCAAGCAGTATGAAGCCGTTTCGATGGTCCGGGTTCTTGATGAATATGAATGCCAGGAAAATAAGCAGGCTTGAGTAGAAAAGGAAATTCATCGCGACGAGCTTGAATATGAACCTGAAGTTCTTTTTAGTGATATGTCCCAGGTGCACGTCCTTTAGCGAGAATGTCATGGTGATTATCAGGAAAGGCACGACCAGCATCTTCATCTTCGATGCAATTCCTGGAAGAAGTACTCCCAGGACCAGGCATATCAGGACGACTGCCTTTGAGTTGTCGAGTATTTTCATGGAGAATTACTGGGTGATGGGGTTTATAATTATTTTGGTTTTTATGCGTAATAATATTATTTAGCTTCATAGCCAGCAATATATAAATATTTTTTGAATGTTTCATAATAAGGCATCAGTTCATTCTTACATTCTTGAAGTGTCAATATTGTCCATTTCTCTTCCATCTTTGTGTTGACCTGATTTATCACCTTTGAGAATTCGGAAAAGCGTTTTCCCAGCAGCTTGAAATATGCGAAAACTCCTTTGGGGTGCAGGAACCTGTAACAATCAGCATTCGCACATATTTCAGCTTCCCTGCAGAGAAAAGCTATCTTACCATGGTGCGCTTCGATGCAGTTGACTATCTTATTGAATGTATCCTCATCAATATCATATTGTTTCAGGAACATTTTCGATGCATCAGAACTTCTCTTGACATGTTCCTGTAATTTTCCTTCCCTGAAACATTCTCCAAGCTTAACATCCATAAGAATCGTTCCAATTAGCACGATATCCTTATCTGCATCGAATTTCTCTGAAAGATTCTGCCCAATGCTGTTTGACAAATCAAAATGCTCGATTGCAGGCGTGCCGTTTTTCTCAATCTCTTCCAATGCCCATGTCCTGGCTTTATCAATAACTTCTTTTAGTTCAGTCATTTTACCATCTTAAATATAATAGGAACAGTGTCCAGATATAAATATTTTAAGAAAATTTAAATATATCAATGCCCAGTCGGCATGCATGACCGAGGAACTCAGCCTTCTTGAGCATTGCAGGAGATGCGGCTTCCGCTGCTGTACTGGCGAATCAGGCAATCCCAGGATATGCCAAGAGGAGGAGAGACAGATAAATGAAGCAGATGGAGAAGGGAAGCTGATCCTGGAGCACGGCTATTGGGTGCCGAAGAAGGAGAACGGCTCGTGCATCTTTCTGAAAGACGGGCTTTGCTCACTTCAGCATGTCAAGCCAATCGACTGCGGGATATATCCTCTGGATCCTGTGCTTGACTCAGACGGCAATGTGAACTGGGTCATAGATGAGGAATGCCCGGCAGCACTTGATCTTCCTGCTGACTTCTATGCAAAGGCTATCGTGATCGGGCTTGACTGGATCAAGAAATTCGACAAAGCAGCTTTCGATGATTACTGGAAGAAATACAAGGAGGGCAATCCTGAGCAGAAGATTGTTCATCTAGGGATAATACTCGGGATGAAGGATAGTACTTTTCTGAAAGAGGTTAAGGAAAAGATCGAAGAGCTGGTCGGGATCGGGCTTGAATCCTGGCTTGCGCAGAACAATGTCGTCGGACTATACAAGCTGGTCGAGGCGTGATTGCTTGTTTTTCATCATATAGTGGTGCTTTACGTAAATATTTATATATGGATTTTGTTTTCTTGCATAGATATGATAACAAAATCTTTTCTTCTTTATTTTACAAAATCAGAGGCTTTGTTTCCTTAAGATGACCAGAAACATATCCATACCAAGAGCACTAATACTTACAAGCATGAGCTCATATATGGCCGGAAATGCAGTTGCCGTGTACGGTGAATATATCGGAAAGCAGGCAGAGTCGATGGAGGTCACAAGACAATATCTAATACATGGATATGCACCTCTGCAGGTCGTGGCGGGAATAACGCTGATCGCTGCAGGCCTCTATTATAAGTACAGAACACTGAGGAATATTCCTGCTGCGCAGGAAGCTGAGACCCAGGAAAGAAGCATCGATCGTATCCTCGAATGAGAAACTGAAGGATTCTTGAAATATATTAGGTCATATTGTTGCATAATTATGTCCTGTTAGGGGTTGGTGCTGCCTTTTTCTTATTTGAAATATATTAGGTCAAGAATAATATAGGCTCAATCTGCTCCTGTCGCCTGGTGATGCTATAAAATGAATAAAGAAAAGCTGCTTGTCACGACATGGGGAAAGAAAGGCGGCGTGGATGAAGTCATGAAAACTTTCACGAACTGGCTCGCCTCTAAGGGCATTTCTTACGACCTGATATGCAGAGCAGGATATGAAAATGATTCAGAAGTAGTCTGGCTTGAGAACCAAAAGCACACTATCGGAAGAAGATTCGCTGATATCGAGGATTTTTCTGGTGCTGTGGATAGTGATTCCTATGACTATATCAGCCTGCAGTCGTTCAATTTTGATGAAGATGATATGGATGTTTTTCAGGATAGGTTTGATGCGCCAGTCATAAACCATGTTCACGGTCTGGTGCCCCATATATGGTTTATGGAAGGAATGGGTATCGATAGAGGCTTTTTCCCAAAAAGCGTCCAGCAATACAGACTGGAAATATCAAAGATCTGCGAAGAACAGGGAAAGGCATTTGAGGAATTCATTGAAGAACATACAAGAGATGATATACAGAAGGTTGTCGCAGGGAATTCTGACGGCCTGATATTCATGAACCAATATACTTATGATATCGCAGGCATCTGGTATCCTGACGTAGACATATCCTCAAATTCGATGTTCCTTCCAAACTGTACTGATATCAGCAGGCATGACAATGATCGAATCAGGACCAGGGCGAAGATAGTGAGAAAATGGTATGATGACAACAACATAATAATATATACCGGCAGGATACATCCATCCAAAGGCATATTCGACCTGGCCAAGGCCTATGATAAGGTGGCTGAGCAATATCCAGGAACAAAGCTTCTTCTTGCAGGTGTACTTCAGCTGACCTATGATGATGAGGATGGTTCTGAGTGCTATAGAAAGATCCTTGAGTGCATCTCAGAAGACAAGCACAAGGATGTGCATCATCTGGGCTGGATAGAGGATAAAGGGATGCTTGCCTGCTATCTTGCTGCGTCTGATGTGTTTGTGCTGCCTAGCTATCATGAGAATTTCTCGACATCTGTGCTTGAGGCCCTTGCCATGGGCACACCTAGCGTGGTCGGAGATGTCGACGGGAGCCATGAGGTGTTTGTCGCGCCAGGGTATGCATGGGGATGCGAGCCCAAGGACCATGAAGGGCTGGCAGAGACCTTAGATCATATCCTAAGCAATAAAGATCGCGTAGTTCCAATGGCACGGCAGATACAAGCAGAGGTAAACCGCAGGTTCAACCATGAAAGGGTCTTTGGCAGGACAATGGACTATTATCGTACCCTGAGGGCATGATCCTTTTGGACCGGTCATTCAATCTGGTCTTTCGCGAGCCTGATTATCTTGTCGAAATCCTTCCTGTTGGGCCTGTATCTTGCGAACTCGACCATGTTCGCCAGGTTCAAGGCTTTTTGCGTGTCTTTGAATTTTGCTTTTCTCTTCTTTAACAGCGCTATTGTCTCTACAGACGTAAGCTCAGTTTGGTCGCCGTGCCTGTGGGAATGGTAGAACCTCAATGCTTCGGATGCCTTAGCATATGCGTCCTTATGCTTTTTCTGGGAATAGAGGCCCTCTGACTCTTTTAGCATCCTGAGCGCCTCTTTCTTGAAATTTATGGGCTTAGCTGTTTCCTGTTTTGGTCTTTTCGGGTCAGATATGAATCTCCTGTACAGCAGGATCAGGATCGCTGATAAAGCGATGACCAGGATGATGTATGGCAGCGGGCTGATCTTCTGGTCTTCTTCCTCAACAGTCTCTATCTGTATAACCTTGTCATCCACTGCTGTCCCGTTGATATATGCTGTCTGGTTGGTCATGTTGTTGAAGTACTTCTTGGAGAATGTGGTGAAGGACTGGTTGAGTTGCTTTTGGAACTGCATCTTCTGAGGCAAAAAACCCTGCTGCTCAAGCTTTTCGTCAAGCCGGCTCAGCTTTTCATTTAGGCCAGTCGAGTTTGATGCAGTATTGTTCATCATGCTCTGCTCTCTGATCGAGTCCTGCATCGCCTGGGTGAAATTCTTGAATGTCTGGTTGTAGAAATCATAGCCTGCCTCTATCCTTGCTGTGTCGCCTGTTTGTGGGTTGTTGAAATTCTGGCTGAACTTGTTTGTCTCTGGATTGAACTGTGCGTCCTCTGCAGAGAAGCCTTTCCTACCCAGCTCGTTTAGGGCATCCTGGTAGTCTGAATTGTTCTGCAGCTGTCTTGCCATGTCCTCTGTGGTGAAACTTTTGAGGTCCTTCATCCGGCCGTCCTTCATGCTGCCTTTTATGGAGGCAATGTTGTTGTTCTCATCCCTGTAGTTGTATTCGAACTGACCGGTCGACTCGGACTCAGGCTGGATGGTTTGCGCCTGTCTTTCGTATCCTTTGTTCTTTAGCTCCTGCTCCATCTGCTGAAAATCGCTGCTGTTTTGTATCCTGCTCTGCAAAGAATCCTGCATCTGCTGCTGCTCCTGGAACTGTTTCTCCATGGACTGCTTCAGTGAGTTTGAGTCCTGGTTCATTATCCTGTTCTGCATCTTCTGGGAGATCTGGTCAGAGAGCTTCTTGTCATCCATCTGCTGCTGGATCTTCTGGAGCTCTTCTTGGAACTGCTGCTGCTTGTTCTGCTGAGACTGGCCTGTGGTTGTGGTCGAATAGGAAGTTGACTGCATGTTCATCCCATCACATCTGTAGATCTCTGTTATGCTCTCTGTCCTTGTGCCAGGGAGCTGCTCGCCTGCCACCTCTATCGAGAGCCTGTTGGATAAAGTCTCTTTTGGCTCTCCTGTTACAGGATCCTGATATCTTACCTTGGCCTTAGCCAGGGTGAAGTTTCCAGGTGCATATGGTGTTATCTTGTCATATTCTATCACTGTGGTCTTGTTCTTTGGCAAGGTCTCCTCCATGCACTGTACATTGATCCCTCCATTGCCTATGATGTTTGAGTCCTCGATTTCGACAACGATCGGCTGCTCATAGTCGTTTGTGAGCCAGAGCTGGACTGTCACCGGCTCTTCGACAGATAGGTTGAATGAATCCCTGACAAACTTCTCTGCTGATATCTGGGCATTTGCAGGTTCTATGGATAGTGTAAAGACTATCAGGATGATCAGGATGTATCCTGCTGATATCTTGCCTTTCATCTTGAATCAAACCTCAAAAACTGATTATCCTTTTCGGTCCGTATCTTATCACAAGCATCGCTATCAGAAACAATATCGCGAGCCATATGAACCAGTCCTTGATCGGTGTCGGCTCTTTTTCGCGCTTTATGTTCTCGCCTATTTTTGAATATATCTCCCCTAGTGTCTTCTCATCGACTGACTTGTAGTATGTGCCGTCAGTCGCCTTGGCTATTGCCTTGAGAGTGTTCTCGTCAACTGGATCAGCGTAGACCGGACGGCCGAACCAGTCGCGGCCGAGCTGCACTCTTTCCTCTGAACCTATCCCTATTGTATGGACCTGGATGTCGTTTATGTTTGCGAACCTGACTGCCTCGTCAGGGGAGATCACTCCTGCATTGTTTGTTCCGTCTGAGAGCAGAATCACTACCTTCTTCTTGTTAGGGATGGATGCTGCCATGTCCACTCCCAGACTCAACCCGTCGCCGATCGCTGTCTTTCCGTCCTTTGCCGAAACAGAGCGGAGCTTCTCTATCACCTTGTCCTTGAAAGGGCTGAGATATGCTGCTGTCGTCGCACCGGACTCAAAGAGGACAATGCCTGCGTTGTCCTTTGACTTCAGATTTTCGAGCAGGATCTCTGCTGATGCCTTTGCTGCCTCTATCCTGTTGGGCTTGAAGTCCTGGGCCTTCATCGAGCCAGAGACGTCTATTACAAGCACTACATTGACCCCTTCCTTCTCCTGCTTGAGCGGAATATGAGGATCTGCGAGCGCTACCAGCAAAGATGCCAGTATAAGGATGAAGAGGGCTGTTGCAATGTTGTTCCTGATCCTGAACCTCTTTTGGCCTGCTGCCTTCTTTATAATCGCCAGGTTTGAGAATTTCATTGCCGCCTTCTTCTTAAAAAGCGATGCTATATAGATCAAGATTATCAGCGCTGGTACGACTATCAGAAGAAGATATATGAATCGCATGTCATCAAAGCTTATCTTCCTCAGCCCTTCCAGGATTTCCAATAGGGTCGCTTCTGCAAATATATCCATCTCCTAAAACCTCGGGTTTCTCTTATTTCCGATGAAAAAGACAAAGTATGCTATCGCTGCAATAAAAATGAATGAGAGCACTATGAAAGCTGACCACCTGAAGCCGGATGTGCTGTCTTTTGAACCTATCCCTAAGTATGAGGTGCTCTTGCCTGACCTGGCCCTGTCTATCGTGCCCATTATCGAAGAGACTATCATGAGTATCACCAGGAATGCCACGATCAGCAGGCCTATCCTACCCAAGTGATCATATCTCATCTTGACAACCTCCTGGTCCTCATCTCAAAGAACTTCTTGAGCGGAACCTCATATGGTGTGCCTGAGAGTAACTGTATTGTGTCTATCTTTAGCTTCATCAGGAGTCTTCTCAGATTTTCATTCTGGGTCTTGACAAGACTGACATAATTTTTCCGAAACCTTTTGTCTGAGGTGTTCACCAGGACCTGCTCGCCTGTCTCCTCATCCTCCAGTTCTATGTATCCTATGTCAGGAATCTCCTGCTCCCTGATATCGTTTATGTTGACAGCTATTATGTCATGCCTGTTCTTGAGTATCTTCATGGGCTTGGAAAAATCAGGCGATATGAAGTCAGATACGATGAATATTATGCATCTCTTCTTCAGCACCTTTGAGCAGAACTTAAGCGGGACTGATATGTCTGTCCGCTTGTTTTTTGGCTTATGGGAGACCATGCTGGATATCAGCTTCAGGACATGCCTCTTGCCTTTCCTGGCTGGGATGAACCTCTCTATTTGGTCTGTGAACATCACAAGACCTACACGGTCGTTGTTTCGGATCGCTGCAAACATGAGGGATGCGGCAAGCTCTGTTGCCGTCTCCTTCTTTGAGATGGTGGATCCGAACTCTCCGGATCTTGAGCAGTCAAAGAGTATGTAGACCGTGACGTCCCTCTCTTCGATATATTCCTTTATAAATGGTCTGTTCATCCTGGCTGTTATGTTCCAGTCAATCGCCCTTATGTCATCGCCTGCGACATATTCCCGTACATCAGAGAACTCTATGCCTGTTCCCTTGAAGATAGAATGATAGGCGCCCTGCAGAACACCGTCTACAAGATGCCTGGTCCTGATCTCGACCTTCTTTACCTTCTTTATTATCTCCTTTGTCGAAACCATCTTTATGAATCGGAAAATCAGGGTACTTTTATCTTCTCTACTATCTTTTTTATTATATCATCTGATGTTATGTCCTCTGCTTCAGCCTCGTATGTCAGTATAATCCTGTGCCTGAGCACCTCATGGGCCACTGCCTTTATGTCTTCAGGAAGCACGTAGCCTCGTCCTGATATAAGGGCCTTTGCCTTTGCTGCCAGAATCAGCCAGATGCTTGCCCTGGGAGAGGCTCCGTATTCGATATGGCCATCAACATCAAGACTGTAGTCATCAGGATTTCTTGTCGCATCTACTATCATTGTGACATATTCCTTGATCTTGTCATCAGCATAGACCTTTCTTGTGAAGTCCTGCATCTTTATTATCTCATCTGAGGTGAGCTTCTTTTCGACAGGGATATCTTTTCCTTCGGTCATACGGTCGATTATGACCTTTTCTTCCTCGATGTTTGGATAGTCGATGAGAAGCTTGAACATGAACCTGTCTATCTGCGCCTCAGGCAGGCGGTATGTGCCCTCTGTCTCCAGCGGGTTCTGGGTCGCAAGCACAAGGAAGGGCCTCTTGAGAGGATATGATTCTCTTGATATCGTGACCTGCTTCTCCTGCATGGCCTCAAGAAGCGCAGACTGGACCTTGGGCGGTGCCCTGTTTATCTCGTCAGCAAGGATGAAGTTTGCGAATATCGGCCCCAGCCTTGTCTTGAATGTCCCGTCCTCGTGTATGTAGATCTTTGTCCCGATTATGTCTGCCGGAAGGAGGTCCGGGGTGAACTGGATCCTATGATAAGATGCCTCGAGTGTCTGGGAAAGAGTCTTTATGAGAAGAGTCTTCGCAAGACCTGGCACCCCCTCGAGGAGTATGTGGCCTTCTGCTATCAGCGATATCAGGACGTTCTCGACGATTTGTTCCTGCCCGACTATCACCTTCCCTATCTCCTCGGCCAGTCCCTGCAGCTTTTCAGCGTATCTCTCAGCGGTCTTGTTCAGTTTCTTTATCTCTTCGTCCATCAGCTACCCCTCCAGATATTTATCAAACTGAAAACATAAGCAAATATGATGCCAGATGTTTTTTTCTAAAAAGTCTATGTTTATTAATTTTTTTACAGGCCGAATGTCTTTTCGAATTCCTTCATCTCACGGATCTTCTGAAGGAATTTCAGTCCTGAATCTGTGATTATTATGTACTCGCTGTTCTTGCGCTTAATCTTGTGAACAAACTCTTTTTCTATCAGCTCCTCGAGATAGGATCTCATCTGATTATAGGCCAGGTTGGACTTGTACATCAAGTGTGTCGGTCTTATCTCACCACCTTTCCTGCTAATTGAATTGAGCATGTCAGAGATGATGTCTATCCTATCTCTTTTTCTTGCCATCTGATAGCACCTTAATGAATGTGAATAAAAGTATTAGATATCCTGCCAATTGGACTGCCTCTGCGAGGAGGTAGATCGCCAGGCTGTTCAATGCAAAGACCAGGAGCAGATGGCTGACGGTCAGGGTCGCAAAACTGATAACCAAAAGCCTTGACTTGGCGTTCCTTGTCTTCCTGTAATTGCGGTAAAAGCTGATCGTGATCATAATGAGCAGTATGAAAGCTGTCAATGAGAATATGTAGTCCTGCCCAAAACTGAATATAGTGGATATTATGAGAAGATATGTGATCAATATTATGTCTGTGTTTGCTTTCTTCTTGAGGTAAAGCGAGTATAGGATGTAAAGGCCGCAGATCGTGAACAGCCTGAAGGCAAGGATACCTATGACTGCCATAAGGTTTGATGTCTTTACTGCTTCATAGGTCAATGAGAAAAATCCGATGTGCCTTGTCTCAAGCTGAGTGTAGATTATCTCGATATGAGAGAGCATCTTGAATATGTATGATAATGACAAGAGAAAGAACGATGCGATGAAGAACCTGTATTTCTTCTGGCTCTTGTTGATCCTCCAATAGCGGAATGCAGAGAATGTTATCAGTGCAAGGACTATGAAGCTGAAGAAATCAATAGCAAAATCTTTTCCATAGTTCCAGATGATACTGTAAGAATCTATTGCCATGAGTTTTTTGAAATAAAATCCTGATTTAAAAATCTTGTGGAAGAATGAACTGTAAGTCAAATCTTTATGATCTTTGCATAGGCTATTAATAGCTGATATGCTTATATTTCAATTAATGCAAACATGGAGGTGTTGCAAGATGGAAGAAGCAGAACTGGCAGAGCTTGAACTGTATCTGAAGGAGAAAAGGACTGAATTTTGGGAGAACAACAGGCGTGTGCCAAATCTTTATGATGTTTTTGAGACAGACAGATTCAGCGGCCTTAGCATGACCGACAAGATTTATACCCTGGATTCTATGAAGAAAGCAGGGATGGTCTGAGGATTTTTAGGGATAATCTTTTGTCTTTTTGTATTCAATTCCCATATCCTCGAGTAGAGAGGTTATCCTCTCTTTTTCTTTTCCCATGCCTTTCCAGTCAAGAGCTACTATTTCAGCATTTGAGGTCTTTATGGCTTTGTATATGAGTTCCTCATCGAGATTTTGGAGGTTGTACTTCGGGCAGACATGGCCTAATGCGAGATTGTGATTGAGTACCAGTTTCATGAAGTTCGGACAGTGATGGATTCCGCCTATCCCGAAGACGACCGGTTTTGTAGTGATATCCCTGTTGAGGACAAAATGTATGGCTTCTGCGATTATCTTTCCTGCGTTCTTGTTTTCCCATGTGGTCTCATCAGAACCTATCTCGATGAACATGCATGGTTTCTTGAGGTGCGGTCCGTGATGCGTGCATTCATATATAATTTCGAATTCTGAGTTTCTACCCAGATTGAGCAAGGTCAGGTATCCTTCTGTCATGAATTGGCTTGCGGGTCTGCAGAGTTTTCTGTCTCTTCCTCCCAGCTCAGCCTTGCCCCAATTGCCAGGTACATGCACGCTCAAAGAATGGATTCCTGATCTGCTGGCATGCTTAGTCGCAAATATGAATACATCAGCATCTATCTTCTTGTCTGCATCCTCAAAATAAACAGGATGCCCCTTTATCTTGTAGAGAAGAACATCATGTTCCCTGCTCCTTATCTTGTAGACCGGATAGCCCTGGAACTTCTCTTCGGTCTCTTCTGTCTGGGCGTGCTCAATTAGCCTTTCTCTTATGTTTCGTGATGCCGGGTCCAATGTAAATGTCAGAACTGCTACTTTCATCCTAATCCTTTGCTGACTAACGAGGACATATATAAATTTTTTTAAGCATACAGGGTAAATCAATACTGGTAAATAACTGTTCCGCCTTCACCGATTGCTGTAGTTGAATCCTGCACACGGAAACCAGAATTTCTGGGGATGTGTTCCAGACAGCGGTGGTCAAGGACTTTCATCTGTCCCATTGATTTCAGTTCGCTGGCTGATATCCTTTTTATTATACCTGCATTTGCTGTTCCATAATCCTGCATCACTCCTGGAACATCCTTTATATATGCCACTTCAGCTACAAGCGGGTCGAAATATCCGACGAGCGCGGCGACGAAATCAGATGAGTTTCTTCCGAGCAGAACCGGTTCTCTTCGGTGGTTTTCTGCACCAAAGCCAGGGACTATCACTATCTTTTGTTCTATTCCTTCAAGAGTTTGATGCAGGTATGAGTTTTCATAGTCAACTGATGCGTTAAGATAGTTGCCGTTTGCAATTATCGGAAAGCCTGATCCCTGAACCAATACTTTTGGCTCTATACCAAGTGCTCTGAACATCTTATCCATTCTCCAAGCAGAATCAATCTCTCCTTCAAGCATGAACGCAGCTGTGTCTGGATTGTCAAATGCTGTGACAATTGCCTGGTCTGTATAATCGTTATTCTGTAGAAGAAGGTCAAGCTGAGCCCTTCTTTTAGCAGATCCACTCAGCATGTCTGCTAGCCTGTTTGTGTGGCCATAGGCTGCAGAGACTACTACATATATCCTGTCTATATGATTTCCATCATCTAAGTGAGAGGCTATCCTGGCTGCCTGCGTGGCATAATCATCATTGTCCCTGAGCACGCTTCCGCCAAGCTTCACTGCATAATGTCTTTTTGGGTTACCCTGGTTCATGTTATCTTTTTCCTCCAATGTGTTTTTTTGAGAAGTATTCCGGCTCAAAGATATTAAGATTATGTAAATTTTTTCACAGAAATCGGACATTTTGTGAAATCAAAATGTAGTTAATATATTTTTTGTTTAGCTGAATTTCTCTCTTCTTTTTTTGGTTCTTTTTGTTGTTTTTTAGACGGGTAATTTGCGATATAAGTATTTTTTAAAGTAAATTTTGTGTTATTAATATGTTATTTTTGTATGTATTAAAAATAACTTAAATTGTATGTTTCTTTTTTAGTATAAAAATAATTTAAAAAAGTAATATTTATTTAAGTTTAATTGTTAGTTTAAACAAGTGTAATAATAAATGTAATTTAATGTGTTTTTTTTTAATAAAATTTATAAAGTTTAAAGTTTATATATTTATAATAATATATGTGATACTAATATGCTATTATATGTGTTATTTTTTAGATGTTATTTGTATTAATTTAAAGATTTATTTTTTTATGTAAATTAATAATGGAGAAAATAAGTATAAACGACTGAAAATTTATAATAAATAAGTATTTTTATATGGAACTAAGTATACTTTTTAATTTTAAAAAAAAAAGTAAAATTTATATATATTAAACTTTATGAAAGTAAGTATCCATTGGTTTTTGATGGCTTAGATGCTGTCTTTTCAGACGAAGAAAAGGGTTTGTCTGCTCGCTATGGCATATATGCTTGATGGATCGTGTGTTCAAAATAAGCTTGGTGTGATTTGGTCGGGCTTGTTTTTAATTGGTCTTTTGGGTCATTGGTCATTTTGGTTTTGCGTCGATAAATTAAGTAAAATAAGTATTTTTTTAAGTTTATTTGTTAATATTATATGTTGTATAGAAAATGTTATTATAATGTTACTTTAAATTAATAATTATATATTACATTATAATAATTATTTTATAATGTTATATGTTGTAATTTATGTGATAGATAATATATATAAAATGATGATAAACTTTATAAATATTAATAATAATAAAATTATAATAAAAAATTTTATAATAAATTTACCAAAATAGATAAGTTTAAATATAACTAATATAATAAGATTTAAAATAAGTACATTTTTATATCAGTACGATAATACATTCAAACAAGAAATAAAGGCACAGAAAAAATGGTTGAGATCAGGAGAAAACTGTACAAAAGAGGATCAAGTTTTGAGACCACTGTGCCGATGCCACTTCTATTTGCTATTGATCAGGATAAGAAACACAACGTTGTCTTCAAATATGAACCAGCCACTAATCGATGGTATATCGAATTTGAAGAGCGAGACGAGAAGAAGAAAAATGAAAAGAAAGAATAAAGGGGTAATCGAGGAACTGGAAAAGATGGTCTTCCCTAATGAGCATCACCACTTCCACAGAGACCCTGTTGAAAGAATCTCGAACTCTGTCATCGCTTTAGTATTCCTTTCGATATTCATCCTGTTCATGGTGTTTGCTTTCCTCAACAGTCTTTATACAGAAGGACCAACAGCGATGCAGACTTATGCTCTTGTTGAGTTCGAGCCGATAAACATAGGCTGGCTTGACACGATCTCGACAAATGTGTCTTCATTCATCGACAGTGTGCAGGGCTCTGAAGACAGGCCAATGATACTCTTAGCATTTTACACGATGTGGATAATAGTAGTCGGTATAGCTAACCTAGTTCACTTCGAACGGAAAAGAAGAAAATAACCTTAGGGTGTGTTGTGTGGGATGAAGCCTGCGGGCTTTGTATGCCTTTTGGAATTTCTTTTTTTCCTTTTTTTTATTCTCTCTGATTCTTATTTTCTATGCAAAACGAAAAGTTTTTATAGTGATCCCAGCATACCAATTTTTGTTAGGGGTTTAGTCTGAGCAACAGTATAACAATATTTTGGGGTGAATATGTGGTAAGAATAAAGAGGATAGGGTATAGTGTACTGCTATTTGTTCTAATTTCTTTTATTGTTGTTGCTGTGCCGAGTATTGATATCTCTTTTCCTCAAGCAGTTGATAATTCAACAAGCCTTAATGTAAGCTATGCCTGCAATGTTTCAAGTAATGCGACTCTCATCAACATGAGCCTTTGGGGTAATTTCTCAGGATCTAATGCAATGGCCGATAATTTCAGCAATCCTACAAATGGTACAAACTATACATTCAATTATACTGCTGGAAGTGATGGGCATTATCAGTGGTTCTGCCAAGTCTGTGATGAAGAGCTTTGCTTAAATTCCACTAACAATACAATAATTATTGATAGTACTGCTCCATCGGTGGGCCTTTCTTCTCCTGCAGATTCCACAACCTACACAGGCACCAATAATGTCACGATCACTGTTTCTGCTACTGATGCAAACAGCCTTGGTGAATGCCAGGTGTGGTCGAACAGGACAATGGTCTGGGCAGCAGACAGCATCATAGATTATAACGGCACTTCAGACAGCTCCAGCAACTGGGTGTGGAACGATCTTTTGAACGGGACATATGAATGGAACGCGAACTGCAGTGACATATACGGTAATGTAGCCTGGAATGCTACAAACTTCACGTTCACTGTAGCTTATAATAAGACTGAACCAGATTCTGTTGCACCAGTAGTGAACCTGACATCTCCTGTCGATTCCTATAATTCTACAGATTCGGCAGTTGACCTTGTCTGTCAGGTCGCAGATGACAACAATATATCTTCAGTGACGCTTTGGTCTAACATATCCGGCAGCTGGACCACAAACGGCACTAACACAAACGAATCTAATAATATCAACTATTCATTCCCAAGGGTCTTCAGTGATGGCAACTATATATGGAACTGCGAGGCGTGCGACAATTCAAGCAATTGCGCAAATGCGACAGCAAATTGGTCTCTGAGGGTCGATAGTACTGCTCCATCGGTGAGCCTTTCTTCTCCTGCAGATTCTACAACCTACACTGGCACCAATAATGTCACGATCACTGTCTCAGCTACAGATGCGACAGAACTTGAAGAATGCCAGGTGTGGTCGAACAGGTCCGGAGTCTGGGCAGCAGACAGCATCATAGATTATAACGGCACTTCAGACAGCTCCAGCA
>CAYMIF010000011.1:0-21003 GCA_964390375.1 uncultured Methanosarcinales archaeon | reverse complement strand
GAGGCGTGCGACAATTCAAGCAATTGCGCAAATGCGACAGCAAATTGGTCTCTGACTGTAGATAGTACAGCGCCTCAATTCAGTATTGTCTCTAACCTTACTGTTGAAGTATATAATAACTTTACCAGTGATATTGATGCGGCTGATTCTGGAGTCGGTCTGAATACCAGCAGCTGGTCTGTGAATGATTCTGCGAATTTCACTATCAACTCCACTGGCCACCTTTTTGCTGCTGTGAACCTTTCTTTTGGTCCTTACTACCTTAATGTATCAGTTGCAGACCTGTTCGGAAACACTGCTTGGGTACTGATGTTCGTGAATTTCACTGATACGACAGATCCTATAATAACCGAAATCCATAATGTCTCCTCTGAATATCCTACTGAGTTCCTACTCGATATCAATGCGACAGACAACTATCAGCTGGATTCAGGCAGCTGGGCTGTTAATGATACTAATTTCAATATAACCGGCGGAGATCTCCTGAACAATACCGGCATTGCAGTCGGTGTCTACTTCCTCAATGTATCTATCAATGATACCAGCGGCAACAACGGATATGCCTTGCTTTGGGTGAATGTCACAGACACTACCAGTCCCACTATCACTGAGTATGTCAATCTATCTACAGAATATCCTACACAATTCCTGCTTGATATCAATGCGACAGACAACTATCAGCTAGATTCAGCCAGCTGGGCTGTCAATGATACGGACTTTTCCATCGGCACAAGCGGCAACCTGACGAACAGCACAGGCCTTGCAGTGGGAGTCTATTATCTTGATATTTCTGTGAACGATACCAGCGGGAATTCTGTGTCTCAAAAGATTCTTGTCAATGTGACTGACACCACAGCGCCGAACGTCTTCCTGACTTCTCCTGCAAATGCGACAAATACAACTAATACGAATAACATAACAATAACAGTAACCGCAACTGACAACTATAATCTTGCTTCGTGCACCCTTTATACTGATGTGTGGGGGAGCTACGAGTCAAATGGCACCCTGAGCTTCAGCGGCACCTCAGACAGTGATTCATGGTCATTGTACAATGTCTCGAATGGAACCTACCTGTGGGATGCATATTGCTGTGACAGCTTAGGGAACTGCGCATGGAACGGCTCTAACTTTTCTCTTCTGGTGTATTATACTCCGAGAGAATATGACCTGACTGCGCCGGAAGTCAACCTGAGCTATCCTCCAGATAATTTCAACACTACCTCGACCTCGGCGGTTTTCAACTGCAGTGTCACTGATACTCTTAATGTCACAAATGTCACACTTTACGGCAACTGGTCAGGTGCTTGGCATGCAAATGAGACTAATTCAAGTGCTCTTAACAACCATAATTATACATTCTCTAATACGCTGTCAGATGGAAATTATGCATGGAACTGCTATGCATGCGATAATGCCAGCAACTGCGCCTATGCCGCAGCCAACAGGACAATCACTATTGATTCTACTGCGCCAGAGATCGATGCTGCTAATATTACTGTAGAGGTATATAACAACTTCTCGATTATGTTCAATGCTACAGATTCTGGAATCGGCCTGAATACCGGCAGCTGGACTGTGAATGATTCTGCAAATTTCACTATCAACTCCACAGGCCATCTTTTTGCTGCTGTGAACCTTTCTTTTGGTCCAAATTATCTGAATGTTACAGTTGAAGATCTGTTGGGTAATATGGAATGGGTGCTTTTATGGGTGAATTTCACTGATACGACAGATCCTATAATAACCGAAATCCATAATGTCTCCTCTGAATATCCTACTGAGTTCCTACTCGATATCAATGCGACAGACAACTATCAGCTGGATTCAGGCAGCTGGGCTGTTAATGATACTAATTTCAATATAACCGGCGGAGATCTCCTGAACAATACCGGCATTGCAGTCGGTGTCTACTTCCTCAATGTATCTATCAATGATACCAGCGGCAACAACGGATATGCCTTGCTTTGGGTGAATGTCACAGACACTACCAGTCCCACTATCACTGAGTATGTCAATCTATCTACAGAATATCCTACACAATTCCTGCTTGATATCAATGCGACAGACAACTATCAGCTAGATTCAGCCAGCTGGGCTGTCAATGATACGGACTTTTCCATCGGCACAAGCGGCAACCTGACGAACAGCACAGGCCTTGCAGTGGGAGTCTATTATCTTGATATTTCTGTGAACGATACCAGCGGGAATTCTGTGTCTCAAAAGATTCTTGTCAATGTGACTGACACCACAGCGCCGAACGTCTTCCTGACTTCTCCTGCAAATGCGACAAATACAACTAATACGAATAACATAACAATAACAGTAACCGCAACTGACAACTATAATCTTGCTTCGTGCACCCTTTATACTGATGTGTGGGGGAGCTACGAGTCAAATGGCACCCTGAGCTTCAGCGGCACCTCAGACAGTGATTCATGGTCATTGTACAATGTCTCGAATGGAACCTACCTGTGGGATGCATATTGCTGTGACAGCTTAGGGAACTGCGCATGGAACGGCTCTAACTTTTCTCTTCTGGTGTATTATACTCCGAGAGAATATGACCTGACTGCGCCGGAAGTCAACCTGAGCTATCCTCCAGATAATTTCAACACTACCTCGACCTCGGCGGTTTTCAACTGCAGTGTCACTGATACTCTTAATGTCACAAATGTCACACTTTACGGCAACTGGTCAGGTGCTTGGCATGCAAATGAGACTAATTCAAGTGCTCTTAACAACCATAATTATACATTCTCTAATACGCTGTCAGATGGAAATTATGCATGGAACTGCTATGCATGCGATAATGCCAGCAACTGCGCCTATGCCGCAGCCAACAGGACAATCACTATCGATTCTACTGCGCCAGAGATCGATGCTGCTAATATTACTGCAGAGGTCTATAATAACTTCTCGATAGAGTTCAATGCGACAGATTCTGGTGTAGGATTGAACACGAGCAGCTGGTCTGTGAATGATACTGCGAATTTCACATTCAATTCATCCGGCTGGCTATCGAATGTTGTGGATCTTGCTTTCGGTGTACATTATCTGGAGGTCAGTGTTGTCGACCTTCAGGGAAATAATGCATCTGATAATATCTGGGTCAATGTCACAGATACCACTATACCTTCAATAACATTGATTGGTCCTTCAGACGGCCAGGTATTCGCTTATACAAATAATATCACCCTGAATCTTAGTGCGACTGATAATTATGATCTTGATAGCTGTGTTGTCAGATCCAATGTCACCGGTGAATGGACCAGCAATAAGACAATAAATTTCAATGGAACATCAGACTCGTCCAACAATTGGGTATGGAAAAATCTTGATAACGGAACTATATATTGGGATGCATATTGCTGTGATAGTAATGGCAACTGCAACACCTCGGGGAATTATTCTTTTACCATCAGCCCTACTACTGATGATAACAATCCTCCTGTAGTCAGCCTTATGAGTCCAGTCGATACATACAACTCTTCTTCATCTTCTGTTGTGTTCAATTGCAGTGTCTATGACCTTGTCAATGTAACAAATGTCACATTGTACGGAAACTGGTCAGGAGCAGGGCATGCGAATGAGACTAACAGCTCTGGGCAGAACAATTCCAATTATATTTTCACAAAGACCATATCAGACGGATACTATGAATGGAACTGTTATGCATGCGACAATTCGACCAACTGCGCAAATTCAACATCGCGGACATTCACTCTGGACTCAACCAGTCCGGTTATAAATAATTATTCTGATATCCAGGTGGAGTTTCCAGAAACAATATTCCAGGATATCAACGCTACAGACAATATGATGCTTGATACCAGTTCATGGTCTGTAAATGACTCGCTTTTCAGTATTAACAGCGACGGTCATCTGACAAACAACACCGGTCTTTCACTGGGTGTCTATTATATCGATGTCTCGGTAAATGATACACTAGATAATGTTGATACACAGGGAATAATAATATATGTTTCAGATATCATTTCACCAAATGTTGTCATATCAAGCCCTGCAAATGGCACGAACTATACAAATACGAACAATATAACTATTACGATATCTGCCACAGATAATTGGGATTTGTCCAGCTGTACACTCTATACTGATGCATGGGGTACATATTCTTCGGACGGCAGCAAAAGCTTCTCAAACGTGAGCGGCAGTGATTCATGGTATCTTTACAATGTATCGAACGGAACTTATACATTTGATGCATATTGCTGCGACGATATGGGCAACTGTGCCTGGAATGCTTCTAACAATACCTATTTCCATGTATCTTATGATCTTTTCAGAGATGATTCAGCACCTCCGTCTATAGATCTTCAATCTCCTTCCAACAACTCCGTGTCAACCTCTGCCTCTGTTGACATGAGCTGTCTTGTAAGCGATGGTGTAGAGGTAGATAATGTCACGCTTTGGTCCAATATCTCCGGAACTTATGCACCAAACGGCACAAACAGTTCCGGACCCAATGCATTCAATTATTCTTTCAGCAGGACATTTTCAGACGGAAGCTATATCTGGTCATGCTATGCTTGTGACAATTCCAGCAACTGCGGGTATGCTTCTGAAAACCGAAGCCTGATCGTGGATTCAAATGGTCCGACAATCAGCAGCGTCAGCATCTCTGATGATTATGTGGCGACAAATCAAACAGTCACAGTGACAGTCAATGCAAGCGATACCATGACTGCTGTATCAACTGTCACAGCTGAAGGGACTGTTCTAACCTATCAAGGAGATGATCTCTTTTCCGGTCCTGTTGTCTTGTCAAGCCCACCTATAAATGTATCTGCGAATGACAGCTATGGGAATATCAATACAGACTCTTCTGTCTCATATATCGTTGATGATACTAATCCTGCGGTGAATTCCATTACTCTTAGCGATAATTATACAAGGCCTGGCCAGATAGTCATAATCACAGTAAATGTCACTGACAACCGGGTCGCGTCGGTCACTGCCGACGGTGTGAGCCTTTCAAACAGTTCATCTCAACCTAACCTGTGGCTTGGAAACATAAGCTTCAGCTCAGGCAGTAATGTCACAGTGATCGCTACAGATGCTGCCGGAAATACCAATACATCTGAGGGGGGATATCACACATATGATGATACATTTCCATTATTCTATGTTTTCAAACCTATTCAAGGAATGAACTACACCGGCAAGAACATCAGCTTCAACTTCACGATATCTGAGGCGAATCTTAGCTATTATAACATCTCTTTGGATTATGGAAGGAGGAATTATAGCAGTTCTGTGGGTGGAAATTCTACCAGGACCTATATCATCAATTTCACAGACCTGCGGCCGGGAAAACACAGGGCCTCTTTCAGAGCAACTGATGAAGCTGGAAATACCAAATCAATTGTCATAAACTTCACCATGCTCACCCCTCTGAATGTGACTGACTATCTCAATCATCTCAATTCAAGCTTTGTCGAGAGCGGTTCAGGCAATTCTGTCAGAGACATAACGTTCTATGGAAATAATTCAAACATTTCAAACGATGATTCTTTCAGCCTGAACAATACAAATGTATCTATTAGAATAAGAATGGATGCTTCTGGAGTCAACACAGACGTAGAGATACCTGATTTCGACGGCAATGAGGCAAACTGGGAGCAGACTTTCTCAGTTGAGCTGAACAATCAGTCATCTGAAGCCAACAGAACAAGAAACAGGTCTGGTGCATCTGTCAGGAGATATGTCCTGCTCAGGAACATGTCCTCGTTCATCCCCCGTGGCCAGTTCAGAAGAGGCGCGAGAATAAATATAAGCTATACCCTGCTTCCTGGACTGCAGGTCATATTCATAAATGATGATCTTGGTGATGAGATATACGTGCTTGAGGACTGCAGCAGCAACAGTTCTTTTGGATATCCTCCGTACAACGAGACAATCACAGTCACTAATGCATGCTACTGGAACCATTCGACAAATATAGTGACTCTATTCATACCGCATTTCTCAGGCGGTGGAATCGTCGAGGATAATTTAGCTCCTGTCCTGTCTATCGATACACCAGAGGTGAACAACAGCAACCTGTCTTCGTCAAGCCTGAATCTTGGATTCACAGTCAGTGAGCTTAATCCTGCTGATGGTTGGTTCTGCAACTACAGCTTCTCTGTAAATGGATCTTCAGATATTGAATCAGATTCCCTGACATCAGGAGAGATGAATCCAGGAAGCGGGGAATCTGTATACAGTTATACAAGTCTTATTGAGAACCTAGTCTCTGGTGCCTATAATTTCAACGTAACCTGCAGGGATAACAACAGTCAGGTAAGCAAGAAGGATTACAACCTGACAATAAACGACACCGCAGCGCCGGTGATAACTGCCGGGCCGTCTGGGACACAATCCACGTCGCAGACCAGCCTGAATGTGAATATATATGCAACTACAGATGAGAATGCTAAATGCTGGTACGGAACAGACAATGTGACATTCGGCACAACAATGGGCTCAGGCAGCTGGGCAACATCACACACTGACTCAAAATCATATACTTCAGATGATACCAGTGAGACATATTATGTAAAATGCACTGATCCAAGCGATAACAGCGCTTATACTACAATATCATATACTGTTAATGTAGCAGAAGATGATGACGATGACGATGATGACGATGGAGGCAGCAGTTCCAGCAGCTCCAGCAGTTCTCCACCTGCATCTGAGCCCACTGAAGTCGCTTTGTCTGTGAAATCCACGAAAGTAATAGAGCCTGCTACTGCTGATGAGGATATAACTATCACTTTTACAGGGGCACTTATGCCTATACCTATCGAGGAGATCTCAATCGACCTGAATTCAGACCTTGAATCATCTACAATCCTTCGCTTCGAGAGGCTGTCTTCAGAGGATGCTCCGACAAATCCGCTTCCACAAGATAATTTAGCTTACCATTATGTAGAGGTCAACCCCAGCAGTTTCTCTATACCTCTTTCAAACATAGATGAGATCACTATGCAGTTCAGAATCGAGAATGGATGGGTTGCTAATGAAAGCATAAATGAGAGTACTATAGGCATCTATAAGCTCATCAACACCGAATGGGTTGAACAAGAGGTAATATCAAGGGATTCTGACAGCAGCTACAATTATATCAGAATAAGAACAGAAGGATTCAGCATATTCGGTATATTCGCAAAAGAATCTGATTATGTTGCTTTGGAGCCAACTCCAAGCCCCACTCCAAGCACTCCTGAACCCACAACAACGCCAAGCCCGACACCTGACGATATGATAACCGGCGATGTTGTAAAACCCACACCTGATGAGTCACCAACTCCTGCTGAAAGTCCTTCAGAACAGGATGTCGGTCCTGGATATTTTATGACAATAATCTATTTCATAATAATAATCCTTTGCTTTGTTACCCTGATCGTCTGGGGAGTTAAGAAAGGAATTCATCAGAGGCTAATCAAGTATATTCGCGAGTTCAATCTTGAGGAGAGAAGACTCAAAAAGCAGCTTAAAAAGGCACAGAAAGATGTTTCAGAATCTGAAAACAAGGATGTCAAGGATGTTTCTTCTTATGCCAAGGAAGCGACAGATGCGAAGTTTGAGAAAGAGAAAGAGAGGATAAAGGACCTTGAGAAGGAGTTCAAGCTTCTATCAGTACAGGAGGATGAGGAAGAGAAACTTCCTTTTGAGATCAAGTCCTCAAAGAAGATAAATGAGATAAATAAGCACATAGTTGATAAACTAAGGAAAGGCGAGGCTCTCGAGAATATACAGAATGACCTTCTTGAACAGCACTTCTCGATCTATGATATAGAATATTCATTCAGCAATATAACAAAACTCCTCGAATATATCAATACACAGATAGAAGCAGGACATGATATAGATGACGTCAAGAAGATCATACTGAAATCCAATTGGGACAAGAACCTTGTTGATGATCTTGTTTCTATACTTACTGGATAATTTTAGGATAGATTATGAATTTCTTGCTGGCATTTTTGTTTCTGATACTGAATAATCAATATATCTCTAAGTTTATATTTGGTAGATAAAATAAATAGAATCAGAAAAAAAGAATCTTTCCTTACCTGGAAGCGTCTCCCTGCCTTTCCATCTCATTCTTCTTTGCTATTGCTACTGATGATGGATTTAACTGATAGGCATTGATAAGCTCATCTGCTAGGCATGCAGAAAAAGATTTCTTTGAATTAAATGACTTTTGGTATGATCCCTGAACAAAAAGCATGAGCGTCATGTCAATCCTTCGCTGAGGTGCGGTATCTACTGCTTTTGGGTACCTTGCTCCTCCGTACTCAATCGTTATTATCTCTTCTCTTGGAGCAGCGTTTTCAACAGCCTTTACAAAGACCTCGACCGGATTCTTCTTGAGTCTCTGCTCTATTATCTCAAATGTTTTCTCGACCAGCGCTGTCGCTGTTGTGCCTTTGCCTGTTATGTGATAGCTTGTCTTGAAATGCTTCTTTCCCTTATGTCCGGGATTCATTACCTTGTTTATTAGCCTCTCGACAATAGACATCTTCGACTTGTGGAACCTCTGCTGGCTGTTTCGCCCACCTGTTCTTGGGACTATGGTCGGCTCCAGGTTTATATACTTCTGAAGGCCTAAATCCTCTACCTTAATCTCTGAGGTATCCCATCTGTTGAACATCTTTACGTTTTCCATGTTATCATCACTTTCTTGCCTTCTCAAGCTTTCCTGAGAGAAGCGCTTCCAAAGACTGGTCATTGACCTTTATGGTCTTCCACCTGACGCCTGGGACGTCACCCTTTGCTCGACCCATCTTTCCGCCGATGCATTCTATGACAACCTCGTCGTGCTCGTCTATCAGCTTTGTCGCGCCGTCCCCTGGACAGAATGCTGTGACCTGCTTGCCGTTCTTTACAAGCTGGACCCTTACGCATTTTCTCATAGCTGAATTTGGCTGTTTTGCCTCAAGCTGAATCTTTTCCAGGACAATGCCCTTGGCCTGAGACGATCCTCTGAGCGGATCTGATTTTTGCTTGAGCTTGAAAAATTTCCTGACAAAACCACTTGAGTTAGTCCGGAATTTCTTTCTTCTTGATTTAAGTTTCTTTGCGGCATTCAAGCCTGATGATTTCTTTCCCATTTAATATCCACCTATACTTGGTATTTGAATCCTGTCAATCTCAAAATAACGCTTGACTGTTCTCTCCAGATTGTGGAGATTGGTCGCAGATCGACCAATAAGAAGACCGCGTGATTTCGAGTCTTTTGCCTCGATTGTCACTATCCTGTCTTCAGTCGATACTGACTTGATCTTTATCGGATAGACATAATTTCTTATGAACCTATCGATGTCGGAGTTAAATTCTACTATTTTAATCTTTCTTTTTATAGTTGACTCCAATTTCTTTGATTTTGCGCCTTTTTTTCCGACAGCACGGCCGAATTCATTCTCTGAGACCACGAAGATGACTGTGCCGTCCTCATCCACAAAGCAATCCTTGAGCTTTGCATGCGTAATCTTATTGAAGTAATTCATGAAACCTATCGTCTCAAAACCGTATTTTATCTTCAAAGTAAAATATCACCTGTCCTGATTGCGCTAAAAAATAATAATATTACTGCTTGGTGAGCCCGATTATAGATACTGAGAAAGGCTTCTTGACCAGTATACCAAGCTCCTCATTAGGTACATTCAGCTCCTCTACTGTTGTCTCTGTCAGCTTGGAATAATGCTCTATATCTGATATTATATCCTTGGGAACATTTGCTGAGAGGAAAACCTTCTCCAGTTTTCCCTGCTTTAACTCCTTTAATGTTCTTTCTGTTCCTAGTACAAGCCTGCCTTGCGGTATTGCACCTTTAATTTCAGTTATCCTTGAATCGATTTCCTGTTTCTTTGCCATAATCTACACCTTATAAAGTCAATTTATCATCAATTTTTGTGACAAGGGTCGGAAGTCCTGTCCCTACCGGAATCTGTTGATTGAGCATTACATTCTCAATCACGCTTTGCAGGTGATCTGTCTCTGCAGACAGTGATGCTGCAATGATGTGCTTGATCGGTGTTTCGAATGATGCTTTTGCAAGTACGCTTGATTTCTCATTGACTACACCGTATCTTGTGATACCCTGCACGTTTCCGCTCGAGCACATGATATCTGATACAAGCATGATGTGCCTTATGTCGACATTCAATCCCTGAACTCTCATCACGTTTGTGACCTCGTTTATAATCGATTGTCTGGCAGCCTCTACTCCAAGCACATTCGCGACCTCAAGTATGTCATTTGAAATTGTCCTTTTTGAGTCTACATAGTCAAGCTCCAGAACATCCTTTAGGTTTCTTCCTGCTGTGATTATCAGGAATTCTTCTCCTCTCTTGACTGGAAGGACCTGATGCACACCCTTCATCCCGGATATGTATATGCTCTTGAGCTTCTCTTTCATCTTGAAAAGTTCATTAAGCTCGTGGTCCTTACCTCTCTGCTTGAGAATAATGTTATCCTTGAGCGGTTTGACAGTGAATCCCTTTATAGATGATGAAATTATCTTAGTGAGTTTGGTATGGTCAAGATTCAGGATTTTCAACTTACTCTTTTCAAGTGTGATCTCGATAGTCGAATTTGCGATGTTTATCTGAAATTCTGTCGCCACATCCTGGAGTTTTGTCTCTTTTATGTTCTGTGCTTTCTCCTTTATGTCTTTGCCTTTGTTGTAAGGACTTTTCAGATATATCTCCATCATAGGAGTCTTCGGCGACTTTGTAGCATTGAGTATCTCGATTATCCTCGGCAGACCCATCGTAACATTCATCTCTGCTACTCCTGCAAAATGGAATGTGTTGAGTGTCATCTGGGTGCCTGGTTCACCGATCGACTCTGCGCTAATGATTCCTACAGATTCTCCTGGGTCGACCAATGCATTCTGATATTCTTCATATACTGATTCCAATGCCTTCTTGAGTTTAGCAGAAGATGCTTTTGAACCCATTGTTTCTTTTACCTCAGCAATAAGCTTTGGAGGTAATTTATCTTCATATTCCTTGATAATCTTGTCTGTCATCATCAACACCTTAACTATTTTTTATCGCCTGCTCAACATTGAGCTTTCCATCTTCACTTCGGGAAACATCCACTCCATCTTCTCCATATTTGAACTGTATGATATTTCCGTTAGCTCCACGGACTGTATTGTCGTATTCAACTTTCAGGTCCTGCATGGAATTAGCGAGCCTTCTGTAGAGATATCCAGATTTAGGGGTTCTAAGTGCTGTATCCATCAATGAATCCCTTCCTGTCATAGCTGCAAAGAAGAACTCGTGCGGAGCCAGGCCAGACTTGAACCCGTTCTTGATGAAACCTCTAGCAGACGGGCCAAGCTCATTTTTCCTGAAGCATGATAATGTCCTTCCATTGAAGCCTTTATCGATTCGTTTACCGCGCAAAGCCTGCTGTCCGACACATGCAGCCATCTGCGCAAGGTTAAGAGGGGTTCCTCTCGATCCGCTAGTGCTCATGACTATGGTGGACTTTGTCTTATCGCAGTATTCTGCGACCACTTTTCCTGTCTCGTTCCTGGCCTTGTTCAGAATCTCAAGTATCTTGAGTTCAAGCGTCTCTTCAATCGATCTTCCTGGAAATGCGTCGAGCTTATTGTCATAGAATGCCTGGATGAGATTGTTTACCTCTTCGTAGGCCTTATTGAGAATCTCCTCATTCATCTGGACTGCCTTATCCGGCATATCTGAATCAGATATCCCTGTCGAGAATCCGTATCTTGTGAGGACCTCTATTCCAAGCTTCAGCATTTTTCCGAGGAGCTCAACTGTGTCCTCTGTCCCATACCTTTTGTGCAGGTTTCTCAGAAGAAGACCTGAACCTCCTCCGAGATTTGCCTTGTCGATCACTCCTTCTGTGAGCTTTCCTTTCTTGATCACTACAGGTTCTCCTGATTTTGATCTGCCTGTGAAGGAAAAATCTTTTGGCAACAGCGCGCTGAAAAGCTCTCTTCCTGATATATTGTCTTTTTTTGGTATCTTGGAGATATCTGTCTCACCAACTGCCAAAAGCAGCAGTATGGCATCTTTTCTTGATATTATCATATCCTTAGTCAGCAGGTAGTTGCCTGTCAAAGCATCCTGTATAGCTCCCATAACAGACAGGCCATATCGAGGTGATATCAACTGAGTCTGTACCTGCATCAGAATCTCTGCTTCAGCACGCGCTTCTTCTGTCTGAGGTATGTGCAGATTCATCTCATCTCCATCGAAATCCGCATTATACGGTGCACAGACTGCTGGATTAAGCCTGAATGTCTTGTTCGGCAGAACCTTGACCCTGTGGCACATCATGGACATCCTGTGAAGAGATGGCTGCCTGTTGAATAGAGCAATGTCTCCATCCATCAGATGTCTTTCAACAGAGTATCCTGGCTGTATCTCCTCATAGAGCTGCTCCTTTGTCTCATCAGTTATCTTCTTTTTCTTTCCGTCAGGCCTGACTATATAGTTAGAACCAGGATATTTCTTCGGACCGCGTTCGAGGAACTTCTTCAGGTAATCCTTGTTCCATTCTGTTATCCTTTCAGGTACTGTAAGCTTCATGGCTATGGACAAAGGGATGCCTACTTCGTAAATCTTAATCATTGGGTCCGGGCTGATCACTGTCCTTGCTGAGAAGTTTGTCCTCTTTCCTGCCAGATTATGTCTGATCCTTCCTTCCTTGCTTTTTATCCTTGCTGTCAGTGTCTTGAGGGGCTGTCCGCTCCTATGCCTTGCTATCGGTAACTGAGCTATCTCATTATCCACAAATGTAGTTATATGATATTGAAGCAGGTCCCAAAGATCCTCTATTATTATCTCTGGCGCTCCTGCGTTGATATTTTCGAAAAGCCTCTGGTTTATCCTTACTATGTCTCCCAGCTTATGTGTCAGATCATCTTCGCTCCTCTCTCCGGATTCAAGCGTGATGCTGGGCCTCATGGTCACTGGTGGTATAGGCAGTACTGTCAAAACCATCCATTCTGGACGAATCTTTTCCGGATCAAGTCCGAAAACATAAAGGTCCTCATTAGGAATCTTCTCGAGCCTTGATCTTATCTCTATAGGCGATACCCGCTTTTCGTTTTCTAGTATCGTGGTTGGCTTATCAAGAGCGACCTTGTATTGTCTGGTCTTGCAGTGAGGGCATTTTGTTGAGGTTTTGAGCTGGTTTATTATCTCTTTGATCTTCTTTCTTCTGTTGGTCAAACCCTCGTCTTTTTCTATCTGATCCAGCATAGCTGTTATGGATTCGGTTTTCTTCTTTGGTATCAATACCTTTCCGCATTCCCTGCATGTACTTCTTAGAAGACTGAGGATTATCCCTATGTATTTCAGATGTATTATCGGCCTTGCCAGTTCGATGTATCCGAAATGTCCCAGGCATTCCTTTAGCTTTGAACCGCAAGTCTTGCAGTTGAGTCCAGGATCGATCACTCCGAGCCTTACATCCATCAGACCTCCATCTACTGGATAACCTTCCTTATCGTAAAGCTCAGGTGTCACAACCTTCACAGAAGACATCTTCTTGATCATCTTCGGCGATAGCAGGCTAAACAAAATGTTCTTGACTTGACTGTGTACGAATTGCTCTTCCATTTTTCTCGACCTTCAGTATTTATTTTTCAGTTCCATCTTAGGATAGATGCACATGCTCTTGAGTTCATCCAGGAATAGTTTGAACGCATATGCTACTTCGATGTTTTCAATCTCAACATTATCTCCGCACATCGGACAGTATGTCCTTCTCTTGAACCCGTCATATACAGCAATCATGCCGCAATCCTTGCAGACCGGAACTATTGTCCTGTCTGCATCGAATCTTTCCTTCAGAAGCAGGCTTGTTCCATGTGCAACAAATGTGTCTTTCTCCATCTCTCCAAGCCTAAGGCCGCCCTCTAGTGCTCTTCCCTCTGTCGGCTGTCTTGTAAGCAGCTGGATCGGGCCTCTTGCCCTTGAATGTATCTTGTTTGCGACCATGTGTCTGAGCTTGAGATAGTACATGTTGCCTATATATATCCTGGCCTCAAACTTCTCTCCAGTGAGCCCGTTGTACATGGTCTCTGTTCCATCTTCCTTGAATCCCATGCTGAGCAACTCTTCTCTTATCATGGTCTCTGACTCTGAATCGAAAGTAGTCCCGTCTACCTGTCTTCCAGACAGCGCTCCTGTCTTTCCAGAAATCAGCTCGACCAGGTGTGATATTGTCATCCTGGATGGGATCCCGTGCGGTGAGAATATGAGGTCAGGTGTTATGCCTGATTCTGAGAAAGGCATGTCTGTCTGGTTCACTATCAGCCCTACAATACCTTTTTGGCCATGCCTTGAGGTGAATTTATCACCAACTTCTGGTATCCTTTGGTCTCTTATCCTTACCTGGACCAATTTGTTGCCTTCCTCGTTTTCTGTGACCAGGACAAAATCGATTATCCCCCGCTCACCATGCTTGATTGCAGAAGATGATTCTCTTCTAAGATTGGATGTCAGATTATATTCATCAAGGCTTGAGAGAAACCTTGGAGGCGAGGTCTTTCCTATTATTACGTCGTCTTCTTCGACTTTTGCTTCAGGATAGATTATTCCGTCATCCTCCAGGAGCCTGTAGTCTTTTTCAGACTTGTATCCCTTGACCTCCTTGTCTGGTACAGATATCTCGTCTATCAGTCCGCCTGAATATCTTAATTCCTCTGATGTCAGGGGCCTGTAGTAGGTCGACCTTCCGAATCCGCGGTCTATCGAGCCTTTGTTAAGTATTATCGCATCTTCCATGTTATAGCCCTTGTAGCACATGACTGCCACAACAATGTTCTGGCCGGAAGGATGCATGTCGTAATTTGATATATCGTGCATAAGAGTCTGTACGATCGGAACCTGAGGAGATTCCAAAAGATTAACATCCATGTCCATCCTGACACTGAAATTGGATGCATAGAAGCCTATACCTTGCTTCTGGTTCTTTGAGCCCATGGCTATCCTTGCTCCTGGTGAATAATTTCCAAACGGAACCAGTGATGCGCAATAACCCAGAATATCAATAGGCGCAATCTCAAGATGAGTATGATCCTGAGTCAACTCATCTTCCCGGAATGCGACAAGTGCATTCTCTTCCTCATTTGCATCAAGGTATTCGATAGATCCCTGATTTACCAGGTCTGACCATGTTATCTCCCCTTTCTCCAGCTGCTGAATCTGCTTTTCTGTAAGAAGGGGCTTTCCTTCTTTGACTACGATCAGCGGCCTTCTCAGTCTTCCTCTAGATGTATCAATTGATATGTTATCAAGCTCCTCATCATAGTTTATATTGAGGTTCTGAGTCAGTTTTCCTTTCCTTCTCTCTGAAACTACGTTTGCATAAAACTCTTTTGCGTTCTCTGTTGTGCCAATGAATTTTCCGTTGATATATACTTCTGTCATCATGATCACCTGACGGGTTTTAGCCCAAGGGTTCCTAAGATCTTCACGACCTCTGTCTCATCACTTTCCTGGGAGATCTTACCTAACAATGCAAGGTTCTTTCTCAGGCCTATGTTTGTTCCTTCAGGAGTCTCTACCGGGCAGAGCCTGCCCAGGTGAGTACAGTGAAGCTCTCTTGCCTCAAAGTTCTCCTGTGATGCTGAAAGAGGTGATATCACCCTCTGAAGATGGCTCATGCATTCAAGGAAATTCAGCCTCTGTATCCTTTGGCTGATGCCTTTACGTCCACCTACCCAGTTGCCTGTTGCCATGGATGAATATATCCTTGAGGTCAGGAGCCTGTCCCTGATCACGACCTTTATCGATGGGAATTTACCTCTTTTGACTATCCTCTGGAAGTTGTAGAGTAGGTCGCCTATGAGCACCTTTAGGTTTACCCTGAATATATCTGCTAACAGGTCACCTGCCATCTTTACCCTCTTATTCATATAATGGTCCTTGTCATCTTCTTTTATTTTATTGCTTGAGACATATATGAATTTCTTGAGCAATTTGCATAGGTTGTATGCCTTAAAAACCCTGTCTTCAGGAGCAATGCCTATGTGCGGCACAAGATACTTGTCGAGAATCTCCCTGATCCTCTCTATCCTTATCTCCTTTGCCTGTGTTATCCCTATCTTCTTTGCAATGTTGTCAAGAGCATCATCCTCTGTCTTTATGTCTGCGAATTCAAGAAGGTTTATGTATACCTCATCATTCTCCTCGCCTTCGGTTATGAATTTCATTATCTCTTCATCCTTTATGAGTCCCAAAGCCTTGAGAACGATTATCAGAGGAACCCTCTTGACCCTTGTGAATGATATATAGAATATGCCATCTTTGAGTCTTTCAATAACATGAGGGATCTTGAATGAACCGTATTCTGAGAAGAGCTTACCCTGATATTCTGATGGGCCTATGGTCTTTTTCTCGACCAGGAACCTGTTAGAAGCCAGGTCTTCTATGTTTATCAGAACTCTTTCAGTTCCGTTTATTATGAAATATCCTCCTGGATCGTCAGGGTCTTCTCCCTTCTGAATCAGCTCTTCTCTTGGAAGTCCGCTCAGATGGCAGTATTTTGATCTGAGCATTATCGGAAGGTTTCCAATCTGGGTCACGAATGACTCCCTCTGAATCCCGTTGATATGAGCAGACACCTCGATGAAACAGGGTGCTGAATAGCTGATCTTCCTAAGCCTTGCTTCTGATGGGTAGATGTCTCTTTTTGAGCCATCTGCCTCGGTAATCTGAGGCTTTTCACACCAGATCTTGTCCAGCCTTATCTTGAACTCGTCAATGTTCTGCGGTATGATCGTGGGCTCTATTACCTTATTCTCATTGATAATGTTCTGCAGTTCTTTGTCGATGAAGTAGTTGAATGACTCTATGTTCGCTGTCACAAATGAGTTCTCCTCAAAATATTTGTTTATAAGAATCTTGGATGCCTTATTCACCTATAACACCTCTATAGTATACTGCGCTGCCTGCTGTTGCGCTTTCCCTCACAATCTTTATCACGTCTCCTGGCTTTGCAGCAAGGCTTCTTATCGCAGGATCATTCATGTTTATCTGTGGAAGCTGATTCGTTGTTATATTGTATCTTGCCAGAAGTTCTTTCTTCTCTTTTGCATTCAGTTTCGTGTGTTTCGGAACCAGAATATGTTCTGATATATTGAATTTTGTTGCTTTAGTCTGTTTCGCCATTCTCTTCACCTATCTTCCATATGGGAAAGTATGGGCCCTACGGGACATCCACAGCAACCAGTTATGATCTCCTTTCTGGTATGCTGATTTGAACCCGCGACACCTGGATTTCTTTTAAACCTTAGGTCTTTTTGCTTTCAACCCTCTGCTTGAAATAAAAGTCCAGTGCTCTTCCAAGCTGAGCTAAGGGCCCATTTGATCGTTTTTTTCCATCAGGAAAAATTAAAGCGCCCTGGCCGGGACTTCCGAAAAACGTTTTTTTTGCTTAAAGGGGCTTAAAAACGCCTTAGTCGAACCCGGGTCGAAGCCTCGACAGGGCTTCATGATAGGCCACTACACTACCAGGGCTTATTTGTAAAAACAAGGGCAAATCGTCGTTCTTCTAGCTAAATAAGATTATTTTATCTTCATCTTTTCTTGAAATAGCTTAGAACAACTCCCCATTGTCTTCTGGTAACCTTTTCTACTATTTATAAATGTTATTATTTTTTAGTGGTTTTGAGTCTATTTTTGGTTATATGATCAAAAAAATTCAGAATCATTTAAAAGGTTTCTCTTTACACTCGTCAATAACAACTAAAGCTTTTTATAGTACATTTTACTGGTTTTTACTGAGGATGGTATTTGAACAGATAATCGGCTCTCATTGGATAGAGAAGAAGCCGTATTTTGCGTTCTTATTCGGAATACTATTCACTATAATCGGTATTGTTTCTGCTTTGCTTGTCTTTGGAGGCGATACCGGATACATGATTGTCGCATTCATCACCCTTCTTTTGGTCCCTACATTATCTGCTCTTCTGAAGATTGAGATGAATCAGGAGCTTCGTGAGAAACGTTTCAACTTAATCAACCTTTTTAGGGATCATTCTGACATTCTCCAGGTTTATTTCTTCCTGTTTATCGGAATATTCTTTACGACATTCATAATCTGTCTTATGCTTCCTGCTGATTCAGATGTTCTTTCACCAGACAGCATGTTTCGTCCTCAGCTTGGGATGTATCCGGGTCTTCATGCATCTCAGAGCATTCTTCAAGGAGACATGAGGCTTGCATTTGCTGATAGTATAGACTGGGGCATGTTCTGGCATTATCTCAGCAACAACCTGCTTGTGCTTGTTGTGTGCTTTGCGCTGTCCTTTTTCTATGGTGCTGGCTCTTTTCTTTTCCTGACCTGGAACGCGACAACCTGGGGGGCTATATTCGGAGTGCAGTTCAGGGGGATTTTCCATATATCTACTTTCCCATTGATAGTTCCGCATCTGGTGACTGAGACCCTTGCTTATCTTGGCGCTGCTGTTGCAGGCGGGATACTCTCAAAAGCAGTTCTTCGGGAGAACATTAGCTCTAAGAAATTCGAGGTGATATTCATTGATTCACTGATATTTCTTGGTCTGTCTTTTTTGGTCATAGTATTTGCTGCTTTGATCGAAGCCAGTCTTGTGGTGCAATAAATATTAATATGAGCTTTCTGGTCCTTATTTATAATGGCTTTGAAGATCGGAGATATAAAAATAAAAAACCAGCTTGCGTTAGCTCCAATGGCTGCAGTGGGCAACCTGGCTTTCAGGCTTATGTGCAAGGACTATGGTGCAGGGCTTATCTATACACCTATGGTCAATGCCTATAACCTGTTTATGCAAAGAGATCCTTCCAGGACATTCCTGGACATAGACCCTGGCGAGAGACCAGTGGCGATCCAGCTGGTCGGCTCCAAACCAGAAGCACTGACATCTGCATCTGAAATAGTCTCAGAAAAAGCAGACATCATCGACATCAACATGGGATGCCCGGAATCTGATCTTCTTGCGCAGAAATGCGGCGCTTATCTTGTGAAAGAGACTGCGCAGATAGAACGGGTTGTCAAGGCAGTGATCGCAGGTACCAACAGGCCAGTCACAGCTAAGATCAGGATAGGGTGGGACAGCCACAGCATAAACCATGTCAAGGTCGCAAAAATGCTTGAGGACTATGGAGTCAGTGCGATAGCAATCCACGGCAGGACAAGGAAACAAGGCTACTCTGGAAAAGCTAACTGGACCGCAATCAAGCAGGTCAAGGAGAAGGTTGATGTGCCAGTGATCGGCAATGGCGATATCTTCTCACCTGAGGATGCAAAGAGAATGCTTGAATTCTCTTCATGCGACATGGTCATGATCGGCCGGGGTGCTATCGGAAATCCATATCTTTTCAAAAGATGCGACAGATTCCTGAATCATGGTAAACTACTTCCGAAAGCTGATGCTGAAAACAAGAAGAAGCAATTCCTTGAATTTGTGAAGCTTTATGAGATGCATATCAAGAAAGGTAAATTCTCAGAGATCCGCGACCATGCATTGTGGTTTTGCAAAGGGATAAAAGGCGCAAGAAGACTAAAGGACAGGATATCTGGACGTGACTGTCTTTCTGAGCTAATGAGTGCTTGGAAGAGTGTTCAATAGAGGCTCTTTTTTTTTGCTTTGGGTTCGTCCCGCTCTTTTTTCCAGTGTGCTTCCACCTTTCTTGTGAACCTTATCAATGTATCCTGATTATCTTTCCAGAGCTTCATACCTTCCTCAATATATTCAGCTTCCCTTTTCCTGTCTTTTGTCAGGCCAATCACGACATTCTGTGAGATGAACGCCATGAACTTCTTCATGGTATTGATTATCTCTTCCTTGTCTTTTTCATCATATATCTTGCTTTCTGAGAAGCTAATCATGGATTGGGGATTCGGCATGACCCATGCGTGCAGCTGACCGGTCCATAGGTTGAAAGTATCCCTCATCCTCCTGCATATCATCCTTGATAGGCTGGGGGAGACAAAGCCTGACTGCAGTATAAAATCGCGTATGAAGAATGCATCGTCAAGGTCATCAAGTGTGACTGATAACTTCATGTCCTTTCTTATTTCCTCGAATGCTTTTTTTAGTTCTGTCAAAAGCTTTTCCTTGTCCATCTTGGAAAAGAGAGGATAAATAGTATAAATATGTTTAGAAAAATTACCGGGCAAGATACCTATGCTTCTGCAAACTCATTCTTTATCCTTGACAAAGATATCGGTATGTAGTCTGCGTTATTCTTGAGGATGATGTCGAGCAGAGGCATTTCCCAGCCGAACTTGTGCAAGTGACTCTTGATCTTCTTTGCAGTGAAATTATTGATGTGCTTCTCAATATATGAGACCAGGTCTTTTCTTCTTAGGGCTATCAGTTTCTCTGTAGCAGAAACATAGTCGTCTATGAGGTTGGTCTTTCGCCTGACAAGACCGTTCTCTTCTAGTGTCTCTATATAGAAGAGCACAATGTCTTTTTTGAGTTTTAACGCTTTTGATATCCTTGATATAGATATCCTTCCATATTTCATCACTATGTCCTCTATCAGATTAGCGCTTGTGGCAACTGTCGGCTTATCCTTTAGAAAATCTTCGAGGTCTGCGTCAGATTGACTATCGAAATGCTGATGGTTGATATATTCCCTGTACATATGCCTTGTCTCTGATAGTGCTGTGCTTAACATCTTTTTCACCTCCTACTCTTTTTAATAGGAAAAGCGGTACTTATATATAAATCTTTTGCTACTAAGTAGTGGTAATTAGTGCAAACATGTTTCAAGATTAAGAATTCTTCCTTATTAGGGCTTATACGCGTCTCTTTTTTTTGGCTTTTGGGACTCTGTAATAGGGTTTTTGGATGCTGGGTACTTGTGCTGGCCAAAAGTGAAATTTTAGCATCTTTTTAAAATTCTGGATTATTCGAGATAAATGGTGCTGCGTTCCCATAGGGAGGCTCCCGAGTTTGGTTAGTAATTCACTAGCCAAACTAGCAAGAATTCTTGTTAGAGT
>CAYMIF010000010.1:0-47249 GCA_964390375.1 uncultured Methanosarcinales archaeon | reverse complement strand
ACTCTAGCAAGAATTCTTGCTAGTTTGGCTAGTGAATTACTAACCAAACTCGGGTGCCTCCCCTCGCGACACACTCTTATTTCGAATAAATCAAGGAATTTTGACTTAAATGATGCTAAAAATTTCAAAAAGGCCAGCAAAATTACCCATGATCCTGCATCCATTAAATATAAAAAAATCGTCTTCTTACTGCTCAATAAAAATGGGGAAAGGTAAGAGAAAAAAGCAAAACCATAAAGGAATAAAAGATTCTATCGGAGTCATAAAAGTAATCGTGTTTGTCATCGCTGTCAGTGTTTTCTTCTTCCTGCTGTCAATATCAGCCAACAGATACTTCAACAGTACAATGGAGATCGATCTTGACGACCTCAACAACATGGAGAGCAAAGCCAGCAATATGGACTCAGATGAGATAATCATCAGGGAGTCTGCCATAGCTGAGCTGGGCTGGTATTCAAAGGGATATGGCAGTACGAACAAAGAGAAGCTGAACTCGTTTGTCGGTGGGATGATTCTGCAGGCTGAACCGAGGAATTTGTCAGGAAAGATGAAAGCGTTGATCGTTCCTCATGCCGGATACAGGTATTCAGGACAAGTGGCTGCACATGGATTTAAGCTTGTGTCATCTGGATATGATACTGTTGTCATAATCGGGTCGAGCCATCACTCTAGTTTTTCTGGGGCTTCGATTCCTAATGCCACACATTATGAGACGCCCCTCGGAAAGGTCAGGGTATCTGATCAAGCCAAAGAACTTATCAAAAGAGATCATTTCATGACCAAAGATGATGTGCATGAGCATGAGCATTCTGTTGAGATAGAAATTCCTTTCCTGCAATATCAGCTGGATGAATTTGAGATCGTTCCTGTGGTAATCGGACCCAGCACATCGACAGAAGACCTCCAGAACATAGCAGAATCAATAAAAGCTATAATGGATGAAGAGACGCTGATTGTCGTCAGCAGCGATTTTACACATTACGGGCCCAACTACAAGTATGTTCCTTTCCCAAAAGACGAGGCTGCAGAAAAGATACCTGCACTGGATCATACAGCATATCAATACATAGAGAGGCTTGATCCTGAAGGTTTCCTGGATTTTTTGAAAGAAACCAGGGCAACTATCTGCGGGAGGAAACCTATCGAACTTCTCATGTATATACTTGAAGGATCTTCGGTGAATGCTGAGGTGCTTGGGTATGACACGAGCGGCCGTATGACCGGCGATTACAAGAACAGTGTCAGCTATCTATCGATAGGATTTTTCGAAGAACAATCTTTTAGTTTTGTATCTTCTGAGGATGAAAAACTATTACTTGCTCTGGCACGGCAGACTTTGGAAAATTATGTCAGGCACGGAAAATATCCGGCAGTCGACGAGTCACATCTTTCTGAGGAACTTTCAAACCAGCAGGGTTGCTTTGTGACCCTTACCAAGAACCACCAGCTCCGGGGCTGCATAGGGCATATCATTCCTCAGGAGAAACTATATGAATGCGTGATAGACAATGCTATAAATGCTGCTGCGAATGATTATAGGTTCTCAAAGGTCGATGAAAGCGAGCTTGATGAGATCGAGGTTGAGGTTTCTGTCCTGACTGTTCCAGAGGAAGTTGAATTCTCTGACTTTGAAGAGCTGAAGAGCAAGCTTCGGCCAAAGATCGATGGAGTAATACTATCATCAGGCATGAGTTCTGCGACATATCTTCCACAAGTGTGGGAACAGCTTCCTGAACATGAGGATTTTCTGGCCAAACTCTGCAGGAAAGCCGGACTTTCTTCTGAATGCTACCTGGATGATGAAATTGTTGTGAAGAGATATCAGGCACAGGTCTTCTCAGAACATGAACATGGCCTTGTTAGCTACGGCTGACCTGATGCTTTCTTGCTGCCCTGCTTCTCTTTTCTTTCCTTACTTTTCTTCTGCCTGTACTTTCTTCTCATCTCCTTTTGCTCTTCTGTCAGCCTTGCCCTGCCACCAGTTCTTTTCTGCAGTATCTTTGTCTTGATTATCGCATAGTTCACAGGATTCTTTATCTTCCTGCAGAGATTGTCAGGCTGGCAGACATGGAGATCCTCATAGAATTTCCTGCAGTTTGGAGGAAGAATGCGCTTCTTGTGCATGCTGTGATACCTTATCTGACCCTTGAGCGTGACCTCTCTCAATGACTCGAAATTACGCTTGTTCCATTCCTCAAAGACCTTGCCTACTGAATCATAGCTGTAGCCTGTGAGTGTCAGGAAATTAATAAGCGCGAACATCGCCCTTTTTCTTCCGTCCTTTAGCCCATTGAGTATATTCTTTATGCATGGAGGAAAGAACTCCTCTGGTATCTCTTTTGAAATCTCTTCGAAATTCCGATCATCTGAACTGAGCCTGTTTTTTACCCTGTCCATCAATACCTCTTTTGCCTTATTCTTCTGAATCTCATATATGCTGGCTGCCTCAAACAACTCATGAGCCTCGCCTGGCCTGGAAATGCTTTCATCAGGAAAACTATACAGAGTGACCCTAACTTTTTCTGGCAAAGCCTGGCTCTTGTCAAAATCCAATATCTTGTCTGAGTCTATCGGTACAGATGAAAGCCCAGATTTCTCATGCAGAGAATACATCATCCTGTATAAGTGACGGGATGAGATGAGTAGTGTGTCCAGCTCGATTACTGTCTCTGGATTCAGCAACATCGAAAGATCAGCCGAGCCGCAATTTCTACAGACCGATAATCCCCTATCTCCCTTTGGTCCTGTATCCAACTTAATCAGCTTTTTACATCTGTCGCATAGGATAAATCCCTTGTCATCTTTTGGTATACTGTTCTGAGATTGGCATTCCGGACAGGTTATCATATCCTGCCTTGCCTTGTGCTTGTCTTTTTGAGACTGCTGGACTGTTTCACAGCTCCTGCATATCGTGATACTTATGTCCTCTTCTTTTTGTCCAAGCTTATTTGCTATACTCCCTATCGAATCCATCTTCAGCATCTCATTTGTGAATTCGTAGTCTGTCTCCCTGCTGTCTATGTAGTTGGAAAGATACAAAGCTATCTTTTTTGGGCCATCTGGAAACCAGAGCCTTGTCTCCTCACCTGCCACTGCTTTTGGAAATGAACTAAACGGCACGCCTATGTGAAAGCCCTTGTTGCCTGAGAACTTGACACTTATGCCTTTTATTCCATGAGCCTTCAGAGCCTTGACCAAAAGATGAGTTATGAGCTTTGAATATTCCCAGACCTTTGAGTCTATGTCAAGCACAAGGTCCCAACCAGTCCTATTTTCATCCAGATCCTTTTTTTTCATGGATGGATCAAGCCGAAATACATTATCCCAATGCTCCTCTGAAACATGGAATGATGTCACACCCTGCTTTACATGCTCCAATATATCATTCTCATAGCTCAATGTGTCCGGACGTTTTCCAAATCCCTTATCCCCGAACCTGACAGAGATCTCACGGCCCTGCGCACATCTTACCATTGCCTTTCGGATATCAAGGCGCTTATAATGGCGCAGACATGTGCCTATGTCAATCATGAATCATGGGAATAGAAGTTGATTTTTAAGAGTTGTCATGAATATCACTATTCACATGCTCTCAAGAGCCTTTATGCGATCATCTATAGGTGGATGAGTCATAAAAAGCCTTGTTCCCAGTCCCTGCTTCCTGCCGAATGGATTTGATATATAAAGATGGGCTGTGGCCCTGTTCGCGACCTCTATCACTGGTTCGGGGTCGTTTTTTATCTTCTTTAGGGCAGATGCCAGGCCAGGAGGATATCTTGTCAAAAGAGCACCATCTGCATCTGCCAGATATTCCCTCTTCCTGGAAATCGCAAGCTTGATCAAGTATGCAATAAAAGGAGCAAGTATCGCCAGGACTACACCTATAGCAATCATTATGAGCTGAGCCTGACCTGAGCCAGAGTTGTTGGACCGAGACCTTCTGGCCCCTCCCCAGATGAAAGAGCGAAGCATGATGTCTGAGAGCAGGGTCACGACACCTACCAAGACTGTCGCCAGAAGCATGGTCCTTATGTCGTAGTTCTTAATGTGTCCCATCTCATGTGCTATGACTCCCTCGAGCTCCTGGCGGTTCATCTTGTCCCTCAGACCCTTTGTCACTGTTATAGACGCATTCTCAGGTCTTGTCCCTGTGGCAAAGGCATTCATTGTTATGTCGTCAATCATGTATACCTTGGGCTTGGGTATTCCTGCTGCTATAGCCAGACCCTCGACCGTGTTGACAAGATACGGGTCCTGCTTCTTTGTGACCGGCCTTGCGTGGGACATGGCAAGAACCATCTTCTGACCAGCGAAATAGCTTATAAGACCGTAAACTATCATAACAATGCCTGCTATTGTCAGACCGATGAAAGGATAACCTGTGAATGCATAGCCAAAGACATAGCCTACTACCATAATCAGAACGAAGAATATCACGAAAAGCAGTATGCTCTTGAACTTATTCTCTGAGATCCTGTTATAGACTGTCTTCTTTGCCATGTTATATTTTCCTCGTCACTTCTTTGGCTTGGGCTGGGCTTTAGCCTGCTTTTTTGCCGGACCGGTCGGAGCTTGGGGTTCTGCCTGACCTGCTGGCTGTGAGGCTGATGCAGAAGGGGGCTGAGCGGACTGGCCAGATGCTCCGAAATCAACCTTTACCGGCTCTCTTTCAGCACCTTCTGTCTTGAAATACTCCTTCATCGTAAAATGGAACATACCCGCTATGATGTTTGTCGGAATCTTCTGAATCCTCTCATTGAAGACCATGACGTTGTCATTGTAGAATTGACGTGCATAAGCTATCTTTGATTCTGTTCCAGAAAGCTCCTCCTGAAGCTGCATGAAGTTTTGGTTTGCCTTGAGGTCAGGATAGTTCTCAGACACTGCAAACAAGCTCTTTAGGGTTCCTGTCAGCATGTTATCTGCCTGTGCCTTCTCGCCTGGGCTTTCTGCCTGCTGAAGAGCTGCCCTTGCATTGGTCACGTTCTCCAGGACCTCTCTCTCATGCTTTGCATAACCTTTGACTGTCTCGACGAGATTCGGGATCAGATCGTACCTTCTCTTCAGCTGCACGTCTATCTGAGACCATGCATTATTTATCCTTGTCCTCAGCGTTATGAGTCCGTTGTAAGCAACAACAACCCATAGAATGACAATCACTGCTATAACAGCGATAATAATAAGTAATATGGTAATTGCGTCCATTTGTTTCACCCCGGTTTTATGACCATTTGCACTTGAAGAAAGAAAATCGATAGCAATATTTAAATGTTATTGAACATCGGGCTAATATGAAATCCTATCCTACTTCACCGATGTTTCACATCGGTTTCGCCTGGCCACGAGAATATTTACTAATGTAAATATTCTCTCTCACGGCACAGACGGCTAGGATTTCATATTAGCCTCAACATGGGTTAAGTCAACTTATGTGAGTTGAAGCATTTTTATAACCGTCTGTGCCACGAGAGGGATGATTTCTGAAGCAAATCTCCCAAGGCCAGGCGTAGTTTGCGAAGCAAACGGAGTAGGGTATAAAAATGCGTAACACAACGGAGTTGACTTAACCTTGAACATGGGCTTAGCCAATTTTGTGGTGCCAATCATCTGGGCCATTGGCCAGGAAGATGATTGGCACCTTGATCCTGACTAAGCCCTGAACACGGCACAATTATGCAAAAATATCATGTAATCGATTCTGTCAGTAATCATGACCAGGGCATAATATTTTGTAATCCAGCTTCCTGAGTTTTTCAAGAGACTTACTCATTGTGTCAGAGCCTGCTGAAGTGGGAAGATCTATCCGGCCGTGATTGTCCTGAAAGAAGAGAGTGTCTCCTGAGAAAAGAATCCTATCCTTGCTGTAATAAAGACATATGCTACCTCTTGTGTGACCTGGTGTCTTGATTATATCAAACCCTGGAAGCTGTTCTATCGGTTGCAACCTGACATTGAAGATGCCTGCTATGGATGGGTTGAGCACTGTTCCAACTGCATCATTCTTCAAGTCCTCAATCGCTTCAGATGATGCATAGAATCCTGCATTCGGAAAAAGATCGAAATTACCGATGTGGTCGTAATGCAGATGGGTGAAGACCACTATCTCTACATCCCTGGGATCGCATAGCTTTCTGAAATCTGATATGACCTCGTCGCGAAATGAACGGTCGCCTGCGTCAATGACTATCTTTTTATCGATGTCAAGGAAATAGATGTTGGAATTATGGCTGATTACCCAGATATCCTCAGTTATCTTCTCCATAAAAGACCAAAGATATAATGATATTAAAATATTTTTCTATGAAGAATCTTCTTAAACCCTAAGTATCTCTTTTTCGAACAGATAGCGACCCAGCATCGTTCCGACAATGAAGAATATAATTATGATCAGAGGATTCCCACGGTTCCTAATCCAGTTCGCAATCAGCACTGACAAAAGGAAACCCGCAACCATCATGTAATATGGAAACCTTATCCTATACCTTCTTTTTCGCCAGTCCTTTCCACAGAAAACACCTGCACAGAAAATAAGGACATAAGCCACAACCGCAGCATCAATGAACAAGGAGATTATGAAGGTTATTATCATGATGAACAAAGTGACCATCTCGGCCCAACTGTCTCTCCATAAAATCTTCTTCATTTTCTATCACGACACTTTCCTTTCAAAAAATATGTAAAACAATAACCAACATATACCTCCTATTATGAATGCAAAAATCCATGAATATATGTTAGCCAAAGTCAAAAGATAATAAGCTAGAAGTGTTGAGGCGATAAAGACATAGCCCAACCTGGATGCGAAGAAAAGATGAAGCCCGTCAAGATGAGGAAACGGAAGCAAAGAGTAGATAAGCATCAGGAAATTAACCATAGCAAAGGAATCAAAAAATGCAGGCATGAATCCAATCTGACGCGACATCGCAAGCGATGCTGTCGCAAGGACAAGATTTGCCAGCGGACCGAACATACCTACTATGCCCTGGCTCATCACATTCAGCCCGTAACGGAAACGACCCATACGCTGGATCGTGAGATGATGAAGCAGTACTCCTCCTGGCAGTATGACCCAAAACCTGCCTTGTGTAATCAAGGTGACTGCAAGAGTGAATAAAAGACCAAGCGTCCACATCTGGTACTCTGCATTGTTTCCCTGCGAAAGCGCGATGACCTTTTGTACAGAGACATGGAAAAAAAGACTGATCGAGACGATTATCAGGAACTTGAGAAAATTCGCAAACCACAGAGTCATTGAGAATGCCTCGAAGGGATCATCATACGCAAAAGCAAAGGTGACTATGAGAATCGAGATCGCCATGTCACGCAACTCTTTTGGATTGAAACGGAAAAACTCCCTTATCCTGAATATAAGCTCGCCCATATTAGTGGAGAATATGGTGCTTTGGTTTTATAAATATTTTGGTTTAGGGACTTAGTCAAGCTTGTGGTGCTAATCACAATAGCCATTTGCTAGGCCGATTTTCTGATGCCTGTGATTGAGTCTGAAGGTTTTTAGTACTGGATAAAAATCGTAACTTTGTGTGCAATCAATGGTCTAGCTTCGCAAATCCTTATTGGCCAGGAAGATGATTAGCAACTTGATTCTGACTAAGCGTGTTTTGGATGGCCTAAAAACAGCGAGAGCTAACATATTAGAAATATTATCAGTAACATTAATAAAGCCTGATTCAAACTCAGGATGTTAAGATGAAAATACTTGGAAAAGACCTGAAGCGCGGGAACGCAAAGATAAAGGTAGACCAGAATGACGACCTTTGGTACCTCAGCCAGATTGTCGATTCCGGCGATTATGTGAGCGGCAGCACAGTGAGGAAGATAAAGATAGGAGATTCTGATGACCGGAAAACGCAGATTGTCAAGAAACACGTCAAGCTGTCTATCAATGTCGAGAAAGTCGAGTTCCATAAATACATGAACACTCTGCGAATATCAGGGAAGGTCACACAAGGACCTGAAGACGTGTCACGCGGAAGCTATCATACATTCAATGTCGATTCAGGAACTATCATCACAATCAAGAAAGAGAGATGGCTGAATTACCAGATCAAAAGGCTGAAGGATGCCTCAGAAGAGAGAAGGCTGAACATACTGATATGCGTTTTCGACAGGGAAACAGCATCCTTTGCCATGCTTAAGAACTATGGCTATGACCTCCTACTGGAGATGTCAGGGAATGTTCAGAAAAAGGATTCGCCTGAGAAGATGACAGGCGAAGGGTTCTGGAGACAGATCGCAAAACAACTGCTGGATTATGACGATAAGTACAAACTTTCCAAGATAATCATCGCAAGCCCTGCGTTCTGGAAAGACTACCTGCTCAAAGAACTTGAAGATAACCAGGTGATGAAGAAAATCATCAAAGCATCATGCAATGCAACCGGAACCGCTGGAATCAACGAGGTCATGAAAAGGCCTGAAGTCGAATCCGCACTTCGGGATGAACAGATAATCGAAGAGGTGAATATTGTCGAACAGGTGTTCTCTGAGATATCAAAAGACAGAAATGCTGCATACGGGCTGGAACAGGTCAAGAAAGCTGCTGAGGCCGGAGCTGTGGATACTGTAGTCATCAGCGATGATCTTATAATCAAGACACGCAACGAAGGCTGCTACGGTGAGGTTGAAGCAATACTGAAACAGGTAGATTCCTGCTCAGGCAAGGTGGAGATCATAAGCTCTGAACATAACGGCGGAAAGAAGCTTGACGGTATAGGCGGGATCGCTGCGCTGACAAGATACAAAGGCAATTTCTGAGAACATTATTCTTTTTCTACCATAAAATTTATAAAAAAACCAAGATTATAGCTCTCCTAATGGCCAAAAAATGCATCTTGTGCGGAAAACCGGCTAAATACAGCATCAAGGACACATCAGATTTCTACTGCGAAGAATGCGCAAAAGAGCAGTTCTCTGATCTTAAGCTTCTTGTCAATGTGGAAGAGACAGCAAAGAAAATCAAACGCATGATACATGAGAAAATTGAAGAGGACGAGGGAGAGAGCGTGGAGGAATCTGTAGAGGAACAGGAAGATACAGAAACCTCAGACAGCAAACTTTAAAAAAATCATTTCTTCTTGGTCGATCTCATCTTCTTCTCGATACGTACGCATCTTCTGCACCTGTGCTTCGGATAATTGCCATGAAGATATCTTCCCCTGTCTATGAGAATCCTTATCGCTTTTGCCGCTTTTTCCGGATCATTGAAGTCAGGAATGTTGTGAGCACCCAACATGTCTATACCTTTTTTTGAGAATTTCCCACCCATATATGTACATATTATAGGCTTGCAGGGATTTTTCCTGTGTGCATTTATAACAATCTTAGCATCTTCTTTAGGATCAGTCATTGTCTGCAATGTCTGCAGGACTATTAAGCATTCGATGTAATCCTCACCCAGAAGCGTGTCAATCGCAATCTTGTAGCGTTCTGGGAGGGCATCACCTATTATGTCAAGAGGGTTTCTTTTGGAATATGCTGGATGCATCTTGCCTGATTTATCGAGTTTTTTTATTGTGCTTTTTCTCAGCGGTACAATGTTTACGCCAAGGCTTTCACATGCATCTGTAGTCAGAACGCCTGCTCCGCCCCCATTGGTGACAATCGCACATGCGTTCTTCCTTGCCGGGTGCTGATCCGCCAGAACCTTGGCAAAATCAAAAAGCTCCTCGACTGTCTCTGCTATGGTTATACCTGACTGCCTGAATGCTGCCTTGTAGACATTGTATCCACCGGCCAGGCTTCCAGTGTGCGAGGAGACTGCCTTTTGACCTGACTGGGTCTTTCCTGCCTTCAACGCTATAATCGGCTTTATCTTGGATACACGCTTAGCGACCTTCATAAACCTCTTACCATCCTTTATCCCTTCTATGTACATCGCTATGGCCCTGGTCTTCTTGTCCTGACCAAGCCATTCAAGAAAATCAGATGCTGTCAGATCAGACGCATTGCCGATGCTGACTATCGTCGAAAAACCATATCTGTCCTTCAGAGCCCAGTCTATTATGCTGTCAGCCAAGGCTCCAGACTGGCTTATGAAACCTATGCTTCCTTCAGGCGGCATGCTTGGAGCGAAACTTGCATTGAGCCTGTTGGGGACACGGATGATCCCTAAGCAATTGGGACCTATAACCCTGATTCCTGCCTTTTTTGCTATATCCAGGACCCTTTGCTCAAGAATCCTGCCTTCCTTTCCAGTCTCGCCGAATCCTGCAGATATTATCACCACTCCCTTGACTTTCTTCTTTGCGCATTCCTCCATAACCTTCGGCACGATTTTTGCAGGAACACATATTATCGCAAGACCTATGTTTCCCTTGACGCTGAGAACAGAAGGATAAGCCTTCTTTCCCATCAGCCTCTTTGCTTTTGGGTTTATCGCATAGACCCTGCCCCTGAAAGGCCTGCAGTACTTGTTGTTGAATACACCGCCAGCAACCAGGCTCTTTAGAACGCCATGACCCACAGAATTCCTTCTTCTTGAGGCACCTATAACTGCCACACTCTTCGCCCGAAATATCCTGTTCAGCTGGCGGATAAGATTAATCTTCATCACCCATAATCCTGGCATCTACAACATATGCCTTCTTCTCATCTACCATTACCGGGTTGAAATCCATCTCAGTTATTGCGTCTTCCCTTACAGACATCTTCGAAATTTTCAATATGATATCAACAAGCGAATCTATGTCGACAGATGTCTCGCCTCTTACTCCAGTAAGTATCTTATAAGATCTCAGTTCCGCCAGCATTGCTTTTGCATCGCTCTTCTTCAGAGGAGCTATACGAAAAGATACATCCTTTAGAACCTCTACAAAGATCCCTCCGAGACCTGCCATTATGACCGGCCCGAACTGAGGGTCCCTGTTCATGCCTATTATCACTTCTTTTCCTTTGACCTGCTTTTGAACCAGGAACCTGAAATCTGAAATTTTTTGGAATTTTTCTGATACGTTCTTTGTGATCTTTTGTTTAGCATCTATGAGAGCCCTTGAATCCATAATGCCAGCAATGACCCCTCCAGCATCTGACTTGTGCACCACAGCCTCAGATTCAATCTTGAGCACTACCGGATATCCAACCCTGTTTGCGAATGATAAAAGCTCTCCCTGAGTGGAACATACCTTTGATTCACAGAAAGGAATCCTGTATCTGCGGAGAAGGGCCTTTGATCTTTTCTGGTTATACAATTGCATCTTAGATGGATAATCTCATAAATTAATAGTTAATAAATATTGTCATTTTCCAGGATTGCATAAGAGACTTTGTCGCTACTCTACTAATATATCATTTTTTTACTATCGATTGATATACAATTGTTTTCATTTGAAAAACAAAATAGAGACTATGCACTAATAATGAATTTTTTCGTAAAGTTTAAATATTAGTTGTATTTATGAAATAAAATACTGTAATGACTGAAGAGTGTAAAAAATTATTCATGTTTTTGGAGTTAATACCATCAATCGGTAAAAACCCAAAACATTTTAATATAAGGACTCTTTTTTTATCGTGAAGTGGGAGTGATTATTTGGTTGCCACGATCGATAAAAAGGAGGGGTGTTTTAAATGATCGTAAAAGAAGAATTTTTGAGTAAGCTGAGGCGATATTTCTCGCTAAATCTATATGAAGTGAAAATCTGGGCTGCTCTTCTATCAAGAGGCGTCTCGACAGCTGGTGAACTAAGCGATATAGCAAATGTTCCGAGAAGCAGAAGCTATGATGTACTGGAGAGCCTTGAGAAAAAAGGCTTTGTCATCATGAAACTCGGAAAACCAATAAAATACCTGGCAGTGCCACCTGGAGAGGTTCTGGAAAGAGTCAAGAAAAATATGAGAGAGGATGCTGAGAGCAAAATAAAAAGGCTGGAGGAGCTAAAGCAGACCGAGATCCTCAATGAACTCAATGCTTTGCATACCCAGGGCATCGAACTCGTGGAGCCATCTGATCTCTCTGGATCACTTAGAGGACGACACAACCTATATAATCATCTTGAACTTACAATCAGAAACGCAGAGGACAATGTCATCATGTCCACAACAACCCAGGGATTCATAAGAAAAGTTGAAGGCCTGAAATCTACATTCGAGAAGATCAAGAAAAGAGGCGTAAAGATCAGGATCGCTGCGCCTCTTACCAACGACTGCGCTGCTGCTGTGAAAGAACTTGGCGATTTCGCCGAGGTCAGACATACTGATTCCAAGGCGAGATTCACTGTCGTGGACGGGAAAGAGATCATCTTCATGGTGATAAATGATTCTGAAGTACATCCTACATACGACATAGGAATCTGGGTCAATTCGCCGTTCTTTGCCAATGCCATGTATGAGCTGTTTGACCTGGCATGGTCTAACATGAAACCGGCAGAAAAAGCAATAAAACTCAACTAAATTTCTCTGTGAGGTCCATGAAGACCTCATTATATATTTTTTTCAATTTCTTGAAGTGATTTGTGATCTCTGCCTGAAGCCCGGTTATGAGGTTTGAGTCATCCTTTCTCTCAATCTTGAGGAACAACTCGTAATCTATAGACCTCATGAGAAGGCTTTCCAAAAATCCGAATGTATCAGCAATACCTTTTTTCAGAAGCTTCACTTTATCGATCAGGAACTTGGTCTTCTCATCAGGAACAAAAGATTTTTCTTCGAACTCCATATCCTTGAAAAGTTTTATCCTGAACAGGCTGTGCTTGTGAGACTTCTGATATTTCTCAAGATCAAGATCATATAAAAGCTGGGAATAGGCCTTTGACAGATTCTTGTTGACTGTGACCAGGGATTTCTTTATTATGTCGTGTATCTCCTTTTTGTCCCTGCCCTTCAGCTGGGCATCGACCCCTTTTTCCCAGAAAAGATTTATGATTATACCATATTCCATATAACTTCTCTCAATCATGCTCCAAAGACTGTTGAGGGCGTTCTGAACAATAGTCACCATACTATCCTGTTCCTCTTTTTTCTCCTCCAGATCATCACCTCTTGTCTCAGAGAAGGTCGACAGACCAAGAATTATGGAGAGCTTGTGATAGATGTACTTGTTCTTCAGGGCACTGAAATTCAGATAGTTCTTCCTTATGTGAGATGCGAAATCGCTCTTCTGCTGAGGGTTCGCGTAATCAAAATTCAGGATGCCTATCTCTTTCATGCTCCTATCCAGGATATCTTTTCCCCTGTTCTGGAAGACATCTCTGAAAAAGTTCCTCAGGTCATCATATAGCATATCAAGAAGCCATGGCAATACCGATATAAAAATTTTCTTATTGGTTTTAATAGAGACCTGACATGCAAGCAATGGATGGGTTCGAAAATAAATTCTGGCCTTGAATATGATTCGCACCTTGATCCTTACTGAGCCACATAAAGGGCTATTATGAAATCCTATCCTACTTCACCGATGTTTCACATCGGTTCCGCCTAGCCACGAGAATATTTACTAATGTAAATATTCTCTCTCATGGCACAGACGGCTAGGATTTCATAATAGCCCTCAAAAAGGAAAAAAATATATACTTTAACTTTAATAAGATGGTTTAACATGCCATGCAGACGAAAATCCGGCCAGGCCACAGGCGCATCAGTTCTGATAGCCATAATCGGCGGGCTAATTGTGCTGTACCTCATGTTCATCGAGCCTTCATACAGAGAGCAGCTACTAAATGGAGGAACAGGAACACCGGGACCCGGAGAAACGCAGGTTCCTGGAGACGGCGGAAAAATCGAGAGAGTGCTGCTGGAAGTGTCTCCCGGAAGGATCGACTATCTTAAATTCACTGAATATGACCATCCCCTGCCTCCTTTCAGCCTGTATGACAAGACCATTCCAAATACTTATGAAATTTCCAATTCTGTGTATATCAAGAACGGCCTGTTCGATAAACAAGATTCAGAAAAAGAGTTTACACTCTCTGAGATAGAAAATATTAAGAACGTAATTCTTAGCTTCAACCTTGACCAGAACAGAAACAACAAAGGAAGGCTTATCATAAGCCTGAATGACAAGGAGATATTCGACAAAGAGATAGGGTCTTCTTTCTCTTCGCCTATATCTATATCTACAGAAGACCTCAAGACCACAAACACGATAAAATTTGAAGTCAGCGGCGTCGGATGGCAGTTCTGGACCACAAATGAGTATGAGCTGAATGACGTGACCCTTGTCTTTGACAAGGTCGATCTGTCAAACACAAAAGGTAAAAGCTCAATCACAATCACGACAACCGAGATGCTGAACATGGAAGAGGCGTCCATGACTTTTGTTCCCAACTGCAACAGCAGAGACAACGGAGTCCTTGAGGTGAAGATCAACTCAAAGACAGTGTATGAACAGACACCACAGTGCGGAATCCCGAATATCATCGACCTTCCGCCAGAGACATTGATGGACGGTATGAATTTCGTTTCGTTCGAGTCAGAGTCAGGAAGATACACAATCGACAGCATAAACATAAAGACAGAGATGAGGCAACTGAGCTATCCTACATATCATTTCGACCTGGACGAAAGGCTATTCTACCGCACTAAAAGCGAGGATGATGAGGAAGAATGCGGAGAGATCGACGGAGAATGCCCAAACGGATGCGACCCGGACCTGGACCGGGACTGCTGCTTTGAGAGCTATGGAAACTACTGGTGCGACATAGAGACCTCAAACCCAGATTTCAGGTGCTCTCCAGTGACAGAAGATTATGAATGTTCGAGATGCAGATCAGGATATGAAGACAGAAATGGATATTCTCCAGAATTGTGCGAAGATAATTGTGGTGATGACAAGGACGGAGACTGCCCGCCAGGATGCTCGATGCAGTATGACCGGGACTGCTGCTTTTCTGATGCTGAGACAAACTTCTGGTGCGACGATGCACCGAAATACGGACTTCGGCAGTGCAAACCTACACTTACACAGGATGAATGCGAAGCCTGCGCAAGCGGATGGGAAAGCGAGGAATCAAACTTTGAGTGCGAAGAGAAATATGAGGATTATGAGTCAGAACTCAAGGACAAGTACAGGATCAAGATGACTCTTGAGTTCTTCGATGACAGACAGGTGAAGTCCGGAACAGTGTTTGTCAACGGCCACAGGTTCAGCTTCGACCGCAGCGGAAATGAATATGTTCGGTTTTTGGACTCTTATGTCAGAGACGGCATAAACTCAATCAAGATCGTCCCTGAATCGCATTCCTTCGAGATCACAAATATGGTCGTGGAAATAGTTGACTGAAAAATCGAGTTCTGATTGTCGTATGAAGCATAAATTATGCTGAGTCTGCTTTTAAACAGAAAATATTATAAATATACAAATCAGGAATCTGTGATATATTCAAAAAAACAGGTGGAAATTCTTGCCTAATCTCAAAGACGAAGGTAAAGCAGAAATCACCCGGATGCGGGATGATATAAAGGATTCCTGGAATGAACAGAAAAAATTCATCAAGGAAAAGAAAGACAAGGCAGTCAATGTGACCGTCAATACAGTCAACAAAGCGCCAGGACATATAATCAAGTCACCAATGTATGCTGCAAAAGGCATTGGACGTGGGTTGCGAAAAGGCAAGTCATGGGCAGGAATGAAGACCTCAAACCATCTCAGCAACATCTTCCACAGGAAAGACAATGCCCATTATGACATACTGATAATCCTGTCCATACTCTTATTCATGGTAAAGTTCGGCCGGAACTTCAACACAAGATGGACTTTTGCACTCGACACGTTCTTCATCATACTCGTATGGTTCGGCATACTCGACCGGGCAGAAAAGGACAGCGACATGCTCAAGAACCTGCTTATCGTGTATGCTCTTGAGGTGGGACTCCCTATTATATTCAGCTCTATGACGTCTGCCATGCCAGGGCTTGAAAACAATGATTTCTTCAGGCTCTATCTTACCAACCAGTTCCTGTTCCCGTGGTGGACGTACTTTTTCGTGTTCAAGTCAGGCGGAGGCACTTTCCTGCAGAGGTTCCTGAAATGGCTGATCATAATCTTCTGGCTTGGTGTAGGGCTCTCATTCGCTGCTGTCACGATAACCGACATCAACAACCCTGACTATTACAAAGGGGAGAAGATGGAAGCATACACAGAGCTTTGGGTGAGATCAAAGACCGTATACCAGAGCATGATCGAGAACATCGGAAAAGGATTCAGCGGGGTGAAGCGCGCTATAGACCGGCAGATGGCATTCATATCAGGAGACTATTATTTCGGCAGGGTGGAACAGACCAAGAATGCCCAGATAGGCGTGGTGATCAAGGACCTTAAGCCTATCAAGAAATATTTCCGCGAAGATGAAGAGGTAATCGTCAGCGCGACAGCGCACGGAGAGACCCTGGATGACAGCATACAGGTCGTTCCGAGCTGCTATGTCGGAGATAAGGACGACAGAAGAGGATATACAAAAGGCACAATCGACCCTGCAGACCCATTCTTCGTGGAGAACACATATGACCAATACCTGATATGCACGTTCCCTGAATGGGAGCTTACTGAAGGGACCCATGAGATCAACTTCGACGCCAGGTTCAGCTTCGAGACCATGGCCTACATGAAAAGATACTTCATGGAAAAAAGCGCGTTCAACGGCATGATGTCTGACGGAGAGGATCCACTGGATTTTTACAAAAAGACGGACAAGAAGCCAAGAGCAGTGTTCTCCAACGGACCTGTGGCAATAGGCATGGGGCCTGAAAACGCACTCATCCCTGTATCTGATGAAGGGCAACAGAACAACAAGATATACATAACAATCGACATAAACACGCAGAGCGGATGGGAAGGGAAGATAATACAGCTGAATGAACTTCTGCTGCAGATGCCTGATTCGATGAGAATAAACAGCCCTGTTAAGGACTGCACATATCCTTTCACAACATATGCTGTTGAGGACTGCGTAGACGGATACATACAATACAGAAGCAAACAGTTCATGGAGTGCCTCAGGGAGATTGGATACGGGTATCTGGATGATGATGAGATAGTCGACATACAGCAGAATCCTGATGACGTGCCAGGGCTCTATCAATGCCTGGGCAGAGAATGCGACAGGGAGACAGAAGGCTATAACATGTATTCCCTGGATATCCAGTCTGATGTGAGAAAATTCACGAACATGGAGGATTACCTTACCATAATATGCGACTATGATGTTGTCGATATCGACGGTCTTCTGAACAACAACCCGATAGCAGAAAAATACTTCAGGATCAAGGCAAGATACATCTTTGAGGTGAATGAGGATATTAATGTGAAGATCAAGGAAGGTTCTGACCCCAGCGGAGACCCGACCCCTTCAAGAAGGGTCTGCAAAGGAAACAAAAAAGATGTGCTGCTATGCGTATTCAACCTTTTCTACAGGGAAGAGCCCAACCCACTCAAGGAATACTCTAAAAAATACGGTATTGATCCATGCGTGGGAGCTTCTCTTATCAGCGTCCTTTCTGCAGGGGACGAGACAAAGAACCAGAACGGTATGCTGGGGCTCATGCAGCTCACAAGAGAAGAAGGCGAAGAGCTCCTGACTGAGATGGATGATGAGGATTTCCAGAGATTCCTTCCGATGGATGCATCCCACAACATAAGGATGGGGCTATATAAATACCAAAAGCTAATGGAAAAGTTCGATGACCAAAGCCTTGCGCTGGCAGGTTTTCGGGCTGGCGAGGATGCAGTGGATAATGCATGCAAGAACCAGGACGGAAGCTATAAGGATTATCAGTATTGCGGAGAAAGCTCTTATATCCCAAGCAGCGAATCTGTGATCAGCTTCGTGCATACTATGGAGGAATATATCAGCGAATGCAGAGAAGAGAAGATTGTTGACCTTGTGGGAGAGATAAAGGAAGAAAGATATACCAAAGAATCTGAGTTCGTGTCAGGCGAAGACATGCTGCTGGCTGGGGATACCACCCATTATTTCTGGGGACAGTTCAACCTTAAGGTCTCAGAGAGCGGGTCTGAAGGTGAGCGGGACTATACAGTAAGACTGCTCTTCGGAGACCAAAGCATCGGCTCAGCAAGCACCGACAGGTATGATTTTGATGATAGAGGATACAGGAAGATCTCTTCCAGTTTCCCGCTTTTCAAGTACAGATTCATCGAGAACGAAGGAAACATGTATTTCAGCTACAGGTTCATCAGGGATTCTGTCATCAATTCCGAGAGGATGTTCGAGGACGAGGTGTATAGAAAAGGCGTCTATAAATACCATATATGGGAAAACTGGATCTCTGCCAAGTTCGATGGACAGGACCTTCTGCTGCAGGAATACGGCGGATCAAACTTCTGCAAAATAAACTGGATCTCAAACGGAGATGAGATCTATTATGGTGAATGCAAAGAGAAGGAGGACTCGCCGCTTTTTGGGCTTTCTGCAACACTTATCAAGAACCATATCCCAGATGAGGAAGGCAGCGGAGACCGGGCATGGACACAGGTGCAGTTCGAATACAATCCGCTGAAAGAACTGAGCTGCTGCAATGAATGCATGCCATGCAGCAGATGGGAATGCCAGACCTGCGTAGACAGGTGCGAGCTGAATCAATTTGATAGATGTGTCAGGCAACAGGAGGGGTAACATGAACAGAACAATCATGCTGATAATAATCATCGCAATCTCAGCCCTTATTTTTGGGTGTCCTGTAGCTGGCCCAGGAGACGGACCAGAATATCCTGATTCAGACAGGGAATACCATACAGGAAAAGAGGGAGTAGAATTCTCTTTTCAGAAAGGCAATCCGCCGAGAGAGAGCTATGAGAACGAGAAGTTCAACATAGTGGTTGAGCTTCAGAACAAGGGCGCATTCCGGATAAACGACGGGATCCTTCTGCTTGGATATCCTGACGATTATATGGAACTGCAATACGGCGCAGAGAACAGCATGAAATATTCTCTTGAAGGGAAATCAATGAGCTTTCCAGAAGGCGAGAGCAGGACAGTCACTTTTCCTGCGATGGCAAAAGAGCTTGATCCTCAGAGCGCTTACCATGACCTGGCACTGACCGTGACCTCATGCTATAACTACAGGACCGACCTTATCGAGACCGTGTGCATCAACATGGACCGAAACAGGCAGAACCCCAAAGAACAGGTATGCGAAGATGAGATCAAGACATACAAAAACGGACAGGGAGCGCCTGTTGCGATAACAAGGCTTGAGTCTGAGACACTGACCGGCAACATGGACGAGGTCAGGCCGCAGTTCAAGATATACGTGGACAACCAAGGCAATGGGAAGCCTATCAACAGATACAAGATAGAGAATGTCTGCGGACAGGCAGGAGTGTATGGCAGGGATTTCAACATGGTCTTCCTGACAGAGTTCAGACTTTCAGGAGAGAGCATGAAGTATGATTTCAACGGCTTTGACCTCTCAACATACAAGGAACTTGACCTGGAGCTTGGCGGGGCAGATAATATCAGGTGCAGGCCCAATCCGCTTATCATCGACCAGGATAATCCTGAAAACAACCATTTCACATGCATAGTTGACTCCATGCCGCTTGAGGAGTCGTCATACACCACCCAGATGTATGTGAAGCTGGATTATGGTTATTCTGAATCAATCGCGACCAGCACAAGAGTCGAGGACGGTGAATATTCATGAGCAGGCTTCCCCTTGTCGTTATCTTTGCTGTCCTTCTTGTCCTCGTGTCATGCACGCCGGAGTATCGGGAACAGGAATGGGAGGACTGGCAGAAAGGAGACGACGGGATCACTATAGGCATGTCACACATACCCTCAAAGGTCTATTCCGGAGAGATGCTCAACCTTGTCATCGACGTGAACAATGAAGGGGCATATGACAATCCTCCGGGAAAGGTAGTGCTGTCTGGCTTTGACAAGAACTATATCCATTTCTCGACAAACTACCAGGTCATACCAGCCATCGCAGGAAAATCTGCATATGATTCAATAGGCGGCCAGGACAGGGTGACTTTCGAGGAGACAAGCGGAGTGAATGTTCCTTTCGGCGGGATATACAAGACAACACTGAGCGCTTCTGCATGCTATTATTATGAGACCTATGCTACACCCAATATATGTATCATCCCTGACCCGTCTGACCCAATAGCCAGGGAGATATGCACACCGAGGCCTGTCAGGATGAAGGACCAGGGAGCTCCGGTGGCTGTTACTGAAGTTCAGACAGAGACAATGCAGAACTATGTGAATGTGATTGTCACGATCGAGAATGTGGGCGGAGGGGATGTACTCGCCAATACACCAGAAGCATACCAGCACTGCCCGAACAACAATGAAATGGAATATGATTATGTGGAGTTCGAGCTTTATTCAAAGAACCTGGCAAGCCCGCAATGCAGTGTCGAACGGGTGAAGCTTATGGACGGAGAAGGAAGATTCAGCTGCAAATTCGTGACACTGGACATGGAGCCTACTGAGACACAGATCGGAATAAAGCTGAAATACAATTACAAGGTCAATACAAAAAAAGAGCTGACAATACAGGCTCCTAGCAGTTTTGAGGGCGGGCAGATTCCAGGCGAAACCCCTGACCCTTATTCAATAACACCATCTCCGGACGATACTCCAGACCGTTCAAGCTCAGGTTTTGGCGAGGATGATGCGTGCGACTGCACGCAGGAAGAGATCGATGAGTGGGGAGGTTGCGTATGTATCATAGTCAATGACAAGAAATATCACTGCAGGGACGGGTCAGTCGACAGGCTACCGGTAGACCACGGGGATGTTTTTGATGTCAGGGCCACGGGATTTAAAGCCTGCGGCTACAGCTATACAATGCCTTATGAGAACTCGGCAAAATGGAAGAAGAACCCGTGCACCGAAGAAGAGGACGGAAAGGCAGACATCAACCAGCCGCTGAGGTTCATCAATATATTTGCCTACAATGACGAGAACCCGAAAAAGGACAGGATCCATAGGGAATGCCTGTTTGCCTTCGGATGAGGAGCAATGATAGCCAGGTCGTATCCGATGCACTGCACGCTGGTGAACCAGATTGAATAACCAAAAACTATTTATATAACATAATAGAGTATTTAAACAATATAACTTTTAATCCCTATGAGAACGGAGGATATCAATAAAATGGATGCAAAAAAGAGAGCGTTTGTTTCTGCAATAATTCTTACTATTGCTGCACTAATCATATCAGGCTGCGGAGGCGAGGTCGTCGAGACCGCAACATGCCCTTACTGGAGCGGAAGCGAGGGAGTGCATGCTGAATTCGAGGAGATAGGAATCAATGATGCCGGAATGACAGAGGTGTGGGAAGATGAATCATTCCCTGTGTCAGTCATGCTGAACAACAGAGGAGAATTCACAATACCTGCACATGCGCTACTGCTCGAGATAAAAGGAGTGTCGCCAGGGGATTTCTCTGGACTGGATTTCACAAGAACCAACGACGAAGAGCTTGAGAAGAGGTCTGAGTTCCTGCCACAGGGAGGAGAGACATGGGTCTCCTTCGGAGATGCGACTTATGTCGGACTCAGAGGGAATTTCTATAACGCCAACTTCCAGATATATTACACATATCCTTATGAGACCTATATCCAGGTCCCTCAGGTCTGCTACAAAGCAGACAACAGGGAGACTGAGGTATGCAGGGTGAATGGAGTGAAGCAGGCATGCGCATCAGGCGGACCGATACAGGTCGGAACCGTGACAGAGAAGTATTATGGAAGAGGGAAGATAGCTCTTGAGATCCCTATCTACAATATCGGAACAGGAAAGGCTGTCGCTTCAGAATATGATGAATTTCGGCCAGAATGGGATGAGATCGGTTTCCAGGTGGACGGCTCTGATTCTGCTGACTGGGAATGCACTGCACGTGGAAATCCTGCAATCGCAAGAATCAATTATCCTGGAGGGACAAGGAACCATGAAAGGGTCGTGATACTTTGCAGGAACGAATATCTTGAGAATGATGCACTATATACCAAGGCATTCCATATGACACTCAGATATTGGTATAAAGACTGGATACACAAGAATGTTATGATCAAGTCTGCGGCTGACAGCTGAAAACAGAATCTTTTTTTAATTACCTTTTCTTTATACTAATATAGGATCATCTAGAAATCAGGGAGCCTGCTGGCTGTCCTGGCTTGCCAATGTGAAGAATGCCAGAAGTGATTCCAGCTGAAGATACTCGTCGCTTCCCTCGGTCATGCGAAACTCTATCTCGCCGCACTTGTCGACCATCTCGACCTTTCTTCGGTCAGGTATTTCAAGGTCCCAGATGCCCTGCTGAATCTGTTTTATTGTGTCTATTCCAGACAAGCCGTACTTGAGCATGGTGTCCAGAAGCTTTTTTCTGGATTCTATGAACCGATTGGTGACGGCAAGCTCCAGGACCTGCTTTATCTCCTTTGGCTTTGCGACTGATGCCAGAGAGAAGACAAGCTCCTCATCTATCGACTTTGAGACTGCTGCACAGGACTGAAGGATATTCTCTGCCCTCCTGCAGTCGCCTCCTGAGATCTCATAGAGGGCATCCTTTGCTGAATCTGTTATCTTGAGGCCCTCAGAATCAATTATCTTGTCAATTATGTGCATCAAATCTGACTTGTCAAGAAGCTTGAAACGAAATACTGTGCACCTGGACTGTATCGGGTCAATGATCTTTGAAGAATAGTTGCATGAGAGGATGAATCTCGTGGTCTGGGTGTAGTTCTCCATGGTCCTCCTCAATGCCTGCTGGGCCTCTTTAGTGAGTGCGTCGCATTCATCAAGATAGATTATCTTGAACGGCACGTCGCTTATCGCGCGTGTCCTGGCAAAATCCTTGACCTTGTGGCGGATTACGTCTATTCCCCTCTCATCCGATGCATTGAGCTCCAGGAAATTTTCCCTCCAGCCGGACTTGAAAAACTGCTTTGCGATGACCAAGGCCAGGGTTGTCTTACCGACACCTGCAGGACCGGAAAACATCAGATGAGGCATGTTCTGGGCCTCTATGAATGCCTTTACCTTCTGGACTATGTCCTTTTGACCCCTTACTTCAGAGAATGTGCTGGGCCTGTATTTCTCAGTCCAGATTGCCAGATCTTGGTTCATCTTCAGGTCTTTTAGAAATAATTCTTGGTTTATAAAGTTGTTGATTGACAGGCATCGAACCAAAAGGAACATACCGTGATGACTGTACTAAAGCAGAAGAAGGATAATTTTTTAAATGAATATCCTTCTTAATCCTTGTATGAAGGTTGTTTTAATGATCGCTTTGTCGCTGATCCTGCTATCCGGATGCATTGAATATTCTGATACACCGGAGTATGCAGGACCTGATGAATCAGAGAACAATGAATTCTTAAGCCCTACAGGACTTCTGATGCTTACACAAAAAGGCAGTGTGAACCGCTCTATAGGGGTTTTTTTCGACAATGTTTACCTTGATGAAGAAGTGCAGGCTGAATTCCTGGAATTGTCTGAATATCCACTGGATGTGTTTGAGAAGGGGATAAAGGACACCATGGGCACAAGATATAAGACTATAACCGGCTTTTCTGTGATAAGCGAGGAGATTTATGGTGAGGAAGCAGTCGTCAGGCATAAGATAACATATGACAACAACAAGACAATCGAGAGCGAATCATACCTTGTCTATAGAAACAGTAGATGGTTTTTTGACCTGATCAAGGAAATCAGGCACTGAACTATTCCTGTGAGATTCTTTTGGTTTTTGTTGATAATGAATAAGAGGAAGATTGAAAATCGAGAAAACAATCAGACTATGTCTTCCTCTGCAATAACCATGAAATCACCGATAGCGATGACTGCTGAGAATGGTATGAGAATATTGCCCTGCTTGTCCTTCTCAAGCTCCAGCTTCTCTGTATAAGATGTAGGATTTTTAAGCAACAGATGAATCAACTCTCCTGACCTTGTCTCGAATATTATATCTCCGACTTCACCGAATCTTTTTCCGGTCTTGCTGACTACTGTCTTTCCAATCAGTTGCTTTGAAAATTTTTTTTCTTCTTCAGCCATGTTTACCCCTCAAAATAGTTTTTGTAGGCTAAATCATTGAATAGCTACATATTATTTAAAGTTTTCTATTAAATGCAAGAGGTGTTTGTATTTAAAAGAGTTTCGATAATTTGTGGTCCAGAAGGTCAGGATCATGGCAGCTCTCAAATAAACCACAATTCCTGCACTTATTCTCGTTTTTTACCTTATCAGGAAGCTTTATGCCTGAGATTATTGCTCTCACCCGGTTCCGCAGCTCCAAGACCCTGTCCCTGAGAAAGGGATTCATGACAACCTCCCTGTTCATACCTTCCTCTATGTAGTTGACATAACCCTTCTTGAGCTCAATCCTGAACACGTCCTCGACCATCATGACATAGGCTGCTAGCTGTATCTGATGGCCAGGCCATACTCCATCCCTGGGAGGAGAGCCGGACTTTAGCTCCACTGGGACCAGAATGTCTTCATATACCTGCACCTGGTCGATTATGCCTGAAAGACCGAGTTTCTGGGACTCTATCTTAAACTCAGACTTGATCTTTGGAGTGAGCTTGTCCCAAAGCTCCTGACCGTAGACCTTGAACCTAGATATGAAGTCCATTATGTTTTTTGTGCGGAGATTGGCTACATGGCGAAGCTGTGGCATGATCTTCGCATAAATCAACTGAGGCTCTATATCCAGCATCCTCAGAAGCGACTTGTTCTTGATTATCGCCTTTTTCAGGATGCCTGAATAGTGTTTTTCAAAGCTTCGATAGATGTCCTGTTCCTTGGAATCCTCAGTAATTGAAGTGACTATGGGCTCCTCTGACTTGTTTATCAGGTCATATACATTATGCCTGATCTTTCCAATCGCCACCATCTCTTTCGGAGGCTCAGCCAACCTGAGCACTTTTTCTAAGAAAATCTTCCTTGGACAATACAGATATGCTGAAAGTGATGAGACCGGTATCATATACCTAAGAGTTGCATAACTGCCTTTAATATGTTATGGAACAGAAAAATTCCGAGCATTTAAGGTTCAATCGTTCTGTTTCAGAACGCTCAGGGAATAATCATCTGTGAAATAATCCTTTGCCACCCTTTTTACGTCATCAAGAGTTACCTTGTTTATGTTGTCCAGAAAATCATTTATCTGACCCTTGCAACCACACTGCTCCCAGAATGCCAACATGTCTGCGTAGTTCTGGGTGTTCTCCAAATTCAGCTCGAATTCACCTTCAAGAAAGGTCTTGGCCTCTGCAAGCTCTTTTTCTGTCATGTTCTTGAGGTCCCTGAGCTCTTTTTGAATCGCTGCGACGGACTTTTGTATGTTGTCCTTGTTTGTACAGACATAGAAGGCCATGAATCCATAGTCTATGCTCGGATTATTGTAGACACCGACCTCATATGCAATGCCCAGCTGAGTCCTGATGACATGGAACAATCTTCCGGACTGGCCCCTTCCCAGATGGCCGCGGATCACTTCCAGGACATCTGAATCAGGATGGCTCTTTGGAACTGTCTTGTAACCCATGACCATGTAGGACTGGAGCATGTCCCTTGATTCTGAGAGTTCATTCCTTGCGTTCTTCTCTGGCACAGGCTTTTCTTCCTCCGACTGCTCATCAAAGAATTCTTTTTCTGAGAATGCCTTATCTACCATCTCAAAGACATCATTCTCAGGATTCCCTACGACAACCACAGTTATCTTTGAAGGGATATAATGCTTCCTGTAGTAGTCCAGGAGGTCTTTCCTTGTTATGCTCTTTACTGTCTCGACATATCCGTAGACAGGATGCTTCGCAGGATGACTAGAGAAGAGGGCTTTTTGGAAAAGGACCCATTGATAATACCTGGGCTGGTCTATAACCTGCTTTATCTCCTCCAATATTATCCTTCTCTCATGCTCTATGTCCTTTTCCTTGAATTTCGGATTGAGAAGGATGTCAGAGAGGATATCCAGTGCAACAGGAAAATCCTTGTTCCTGACCTTTGCGTAATAGAATGTCCTTGTGTTGGACGTTGCTGCATTGAGATCTCCTCCCAGCTTCTCTATCTCGTTTGAGATCGTGAGCGAGTCCTTGCGCTTATTTGTGCCCTCGAAAAGCATATGCTCTATGAAATGACTTATGCCCTTCTCCTTATCTCCCTCATCATTAGAACCAACCGAGACGTTTATCTCGAGTGTGAGCGTGCCAGAATTTCTCTTAGAATAAAGTACTGTTATGCCGTTTTTTGTTTTTTTTCTCTGCATCCCTTGACAACATTTAAATAAGATTTAAATATTTTTTCATAAAAGGTTGAACAGAAAATTTAAACAGATACTCAATGAAAAAAAAGTCGATGGTGCACTTCTTGTAGATGTCCATTCTGATGAGCCTAATTTCTTCTACCTCTCTGGAATACATTCAGATTGTGGTTTCCTATTTATTCCGAAAAAAGGAAACTCAAAACTATGCGTACCTGAGCTTGAGCTGGAAGCTGCAAAGAAAAACAAAAGGCAAAATGTCAGCGTGATAAAACTTGAGAGGCCGATACAAAAGACACTCAAGAAAGTCATGAACAGCAGAGCCAAAACAGTAGGCATAAACTATTGCTCAATCAGGCTAAAGACCTATTATTACCTGAGAAAGCATCTGAAAAAAATCAAGCTGAGGGACATATCATCAGAGCTTCGAAACCTCAGAGTGCAGAAAAATCCTGAGGAGCTGAAAAAAATCAAGAAAGCATGCAAAATATGCGACAATATATTTTCTGGTATCATATCAGACTTCAGGTTCAAAACAGAGCTTGAACTCAAGAACCATATCGAGCAGAGAATCAAAGAAGCTGGCTGTGATGTCGCATTCGAACCGATAGTCGCATCAGGAAAGAACACATCGATGCCGCATCATAAGGCAGAACAAAAAAGACTTTCGAGCGGTTTTCTTCTGCTTGATTTCGGGGCAAAGTACGAAGGTTACTGTTCTGACATGACAAGGATGCTCTACCTGGGAAAGCCTGGTAAAAAAGAACTGGAATGCTATCGGAAGCTTCTGAATATACAAAAAAAGACAATAGAAAAAGCAAAAACAGGTTACAAGTTGTCAAGCCTTGAGAAGTACTGCCGAAATCTTCTGGGCAGAGATGCAAAAAGATTCATACACAGCCTCGGACATGGCGTCGGGGTTCAGATACATGAGCCGCCAAGCATCTCTATCAGGACAAAGTCTAAGATAGAGACTGATTCTGTTTTTACAATAGAGCCAGGGATATACTTTCCTGGGAAATTCGGGATCCGCATTGAGGATTGTATAGTGATAAACAGCAAAGGAAAAACAGAGGTCCTGACTGAGTCAAAAAAAGACCTTGTCATCATATGACCCACCGTGTTTTTTTGTTTTCTTAGAATCAATAGTTTTATAAAGTCAAATTAGTTCCTAATTTTCATGGATGACCAGATAAAGGAACACCTTGACAGTGTCATGTTCGGTTATACTACCTCAAGCCATCAGCTGGAGGGCGAAAACAAAATTCTGAGAGAAACAATATCGCAGCTTCAGTCTGAACTCAACAGGTTCAGGGAGCCGGCCCTCATGGTGTGCGAGGTCGTGGAAAGCCAAAAAGACAAATGCATAATAAAGACACCTAACGGAAACAGGTTCTATGTAAATGTAGCATCGATGTGCGAACCACTCAAACCCGGAGACACCGTACTTTCAGAACAAAAGAACCTGACAGTAATCCGAAAAGTCTCATGCAACAAAAGATTCAATGTCGAAAAATTCATAATCATCGAAAAGCCAGACACTACATGGAAGCAGATCGGAGCACTTGACTCACAGATACTTGAAGTCAAGGAAGTAATCGAGCTTCCGCTGAAGTTCCCAAGGCTCTTTAAGAAAGTCGGAGTAGAACCGCCAAAAGGAATCCTTCTGCATGGTGTTCCAGGGACAGGCAAGACAATACTTGCAAAGGCTGTCGCCAATTCTACAAACTCGACATTCATCGAGATCGTGGCATCAGAGCTTGTGCAGAAATATATCGGAGAAGGAGCAAAGCTTGTGAAGGAGATATTCCAGCTGGCACGGGAAAAGGCTCCAAGCATCGTATTCATAGATGAGATCGATGCACTTGCATCAAAGAGGATCGAGGTCGGAACATCAGGAGAACGAGAGGTCCAGAGGACTTTCATGCAACTTTTATCTGAGCTTGATGGATTCAAACCGCTGGGAAATGTGAAGGTCATCGGCTGCACAAACAGGATAGATATCCTAGATCCTGCAATCATCAGGCCAGGCAGGCTTGATCGTCTGATAGAAGTTCCAATACCAACAAAGGAAGGGATAAAGGAAATCTTGAAAATCCATACAAGAAATATGTCACTTGATTCTGATGTTATTCTCCCTGCACTCCTCAAGAAGATGGAAGGGTTGAGCGGTGCTGAAATCAAGGCAGTGACAACAGAGGCAGGATATTTTGCAATAAGGACAAAGCGCGTGAAGATCAACCATAATGATTTTCTTTCTGCAATCGCAAAGGTCAAACAGATGGGATCTGATGATAACTTCCTGAAACGGATGTATGGATGAAGCTGAAAGTTAAGTTAAATAATTAGAATTCTATGTATCCTTGCTTTGCATCAGCTTTAATGAATTCAAGGGCTTCATCCAATAAATACTACTCCGCTTGCTGCGCAAGCTTGCCTGGCCACAGGAAGCTTTACTGCATAAATCTTCCCTTCCTAGGCACAGACGCATTTATTGGATGAAGCCGAATTCAAGCAAACCTTTAAAAACCATGCCAGGTTATCGCATTATCGCATGCGATGATTGCGTGAACACCCAAGGAGCCCAAAAGGCGATGACTGACGGAAGTAACTCATGAGCATGCACCTTTTCTTTAATGGCAATATTTTAGAATTATTTCATACCAAATTATGACTTCTGATGAAGCGGGAATGATAAAACACCACCAAGTTCAGATGTTCTGATTGTTTTTATGATCTTATTAGACTACGATACAGGGGTTTGATAAAATTTATAAATGCATAAATCGGCTAGATAGAACATGAGGAAAAATGAGGAAGATAGACCTGTTTTTCAGAAAATGATGCTGAAAAGAGTGGGTGTGCTCTCGTGCGGAAAGATAGTAGGGCTGCTGTATTTCTTTGCAGGGATTATCGTCGGGCTCATTTTTTTCTTCTTTGCACTGATAGGTGCTATGACTGCTCCGGCTGAAGCAATGCTAGGGGTCCTGGTCTCACTCCTGTTCATCATATTTCTACCTGTTTTCTATGGAGGCATGGGATTTGTGGCTGGCCTTATCTGTGGACTGATTTACAACCTAATCGCACAGTACTTTGGCGGGCTTGAGATGGAATACAAGTTGGTTCAGTGAACCCTGAAATCAAGACATATCCTGTATATGCCTGGTCCCTGCTGACCGCACTTGACAAGACGGACCTTTTCGTATCGGAATCCTTTTTCTTGACAAGCTGTTCTTGCTGCCTTTTCTGCCTTTGTAAACTCTTTCTCATGCAGAAATGAATAGAAATGTATGATGCCTCCTTTCTTTATCGCGCTCAAAGCGGTGTTCAGAAAATCCTCTGCACCCCTTGGAAGAGGCATCAGAATCCTGTCGAAATCCATATTCAGTCTTGGGATCACCTCTTTTACATCTCCCTCACAAACGGATGCATTCGCCAGCTTATTCAGCCTGATGTTGGCTTCAGCATACCTGTGGGCTACAGGGTTTTTCTCAATACCCGTGACTTTTGCTGCCAGAGTGTTCCTGGCTATCACACATAGAAAAGGACCGATTCCTGAGAACATGACCAAGACATCTTCGCCTTTTTTTACCTGCTTTGCTATCCTCGCCCTCTCAGTCGACTGCCTGGAAGAGAAATAAACCTTAGAAGGGTCAAGCCTGAGACTTACATTGTTTTCCTTGTGGATTGTCTCCTTGTGAGGCTTTCCTGCAATGAATCTCAGGTCCTGCACGCGGAACTCTCCAACATGCGCACCCTGCTTTAGATAGACTGCAGTTATGTTCTTCTGAGACCTTAACAGAAGCTGGCCTATCTGCTTCTCATGGCCTATATAGGCAGGGTCAAGCTCGAGTATAGCAATGTCTCCTACAATGTCAAATGCTGTCTTGAGGTTCTTTTTCTTGAGATAGTCCTCTGCCAGCTTTCGAAATGAGGGGCTTTTCTCTGAATCATAGGTTTCAAAATCAGTGTCTACTATCTGATGAGGTGTACTAAAGCTCTTTATAATCGGGATTATCAGATAATTGCTATGCTGCTTTATCCTGTGATCGTGATCAAGAAGACCCCTTTTAATAAGATCCCTTCGGATATTCTCTGATTCTTTCTTTGGTATCCTGAGCCCTTTCATGCACACCTAAGACTATAGAGAGATTTAAATATGTTGCGGGTTATTGAGCAGAAAAAAAAGATAAAGCAGAAAAATCAGTATATCTTCAGCCATTTCCTTATTGTGATGCTGGATATTATAGACAACAAAATGTACGTGAATAGCCAACCACGCTCGTTTACCCAAGGAATCAAGTTGATCAAGGGAATGTTTGAGAGAGGTTGTATGCGCTCATTTGACAATCTTATCTCTTTTACTGGATCTTCCTGCCTGGAAACTGGTTCTGCGTAATTTCGGTCTGCTCTTGACTCAACCAGTATCACGTCCTGACGATATTCTTTGTCCATGAACTCGTAGGTTATTATGTATTCTCCGGCATCTCCCTTCAGGACCCATTCTGCCTGATTGTCCGCAACCTCCTGAGCGCTTCCGCCTTTGACAATAGATATTGCATCAGGCGGGTCTATCCTGACTGTTCCCGTGATATCATCTTCGACAATAAAAGTGGAAGTGAACTGCTGATTCTCGACCAATGGATAGTAAGCCATATGGGCGTTTAGCCAGCCGAATATGATTATTATAGGTATGAATGTTATCAGAGTCGGCCTCATGGAATGGGACATGTACTTCATATTGGCCTCCATCGCCCTCTTGTTGACCTTCATCATCTCATCAGGCTTGTCCTTGAGAGTCTTCATCTGCTTCTGAAGCTCCTTTATCTCAGCCTTGAGCTCTCTCATCAGGCTCTGATTAGTGAATTTCTTGTATACTATGGAGATCACAAAGGATATTGTGACAGAAATAATCAATATAGCTATTATAGGCTCAAGCCTAAGCAACGGACCTAATATCGGGTCAAGCAACCAATCTAACATCTATATATTCCCTCCATTTGACTTAAAAAAAGAATGGTGAGGCAGTTATAAATCTTTCGGAAAATGGGTTTTTGGTAAAATTACGTGAATCTTAAGAAAAAGGCCTTATTAATCCATCGGGATGCATCTTGGTATGCCATTTGGGTAATGCGTGCAGACCTCTCCATCTGAACAGCAGATGTCCTTGAAATCATTTGTGCCCTTACCTTCGCATTCATGCTCGTCAGAATCGCATTTCTTGGCAGAACAGACCTTTTTGCCTGAATTCTTGCCGTCTTTCTTTATCACGTCAACGCACTCCTCTTTTCCTTCCTCGCAACAATAATATACAGGATTATCTCTGTCTGAATCATCCTTGTAGCAGACAAATTCATCGTACCCACATGAAGACTTGCCGCAGAAAGGCGTGTCTTTATCTTCTGTCTGCTTGCCACATATTTCATACGACTCACAGCAGATATGAATCGCCGGCCAACTGCTGGCACTGCACTTCTTCATCCCCCTGTCCTCACAGTCATCCCCTTCACAATAATAATAACCCAGTGCACCTGCACATTTGGACTCATCTGGATTACAGCAAAGAGCAGTCTTTGAGTTGCCTCCGCAACAAGTCTCAGTAGAGTCACAGCAATTCATCCCGACACCATCTCCGCAATCCTTTGATCCGGCACCATATACATTCTGACAGTTTTTCTCTATACATGATCCTTCCTTGCAGAATCCCTCTTTTTCTTCCCAGGAATATGGAGAAGCAGGAATCGTGCATCCTGCACCATCAATCTTGTCCTCATGCTGGCAATTGCCAGAATAATCACAATCATCAATAGTACATCCATTATCATCATCACAGTCTGAATCTGCTGAGCATCCAGGTGAAGGTGAAGGACTGGGGCTGGTTGTCGGACTAGGAGAAGGGCTTGATGTCGGTGATGGGGAAGGTGAAGGAGAAGGCGATTCTGATGGAGAAGGACTGGGACTTCCATATGCCTTCCCGACAGTGTCCTGTTCGACACAACCAAATGAAAGCAGCATGAATATCGTTGATATCACCAAGAATAAGGTATATTTTATCATGATTTTATTGCCTATCTTGGTGTTCATGATGTATTTTTTGATAAATTACTATATAAATCTTTCGTAGAATCGGGCTCCATCCAATAAATACTACTCCGCTTGCTGCGCAAGCTTCGCCTGGCCACGGGAAGCTTTATTGCATAAACCTTCCCTCCCTTGGCACAGACGCATTTATTGGATGAAGCCGTAGAATCGGCTAAGTCAAGTTTGTGGTGCTGATCATCATAGTCATGAGCCTCGAGAATGATTATCAGCTTGATTCTGACTTAGACAATAGAATAAGCCATTTTGAAAAGCCCGTGGCTTTAAAGATTCAATAGCAACTGGCCAGTGCTCATACAGCGGAATCCCTGTTGCATTGATTTCGTTAGAATTCGGTCCCTCGTATGGGCCCTTAAGCATAAAATAGCCTTCTTTTTCCAAATCCAGACCTCATGCCATTAAATCCAAGGTTGAGAGTTTTTCAACAAGGCTTTAGAATCTCGATGATGTGAAAAACTATTCCATCATCTTTCGGAGCATAGGATTCATGTCAGTCATATGCTGCTGGGCTATCTCTTCGTAGAGCCTGTATATGATCATCACTGTCAAAAGAAGGCCTGTTCCGGAGGTGAGAGCTCCTGAGAGATCAGCCAATGCTGCCAACAGACCAACAGTCAATGCACCCATGACTGTTAGAGGACCGATGTACCTGTTGAGAAGCCTTTCCAAGATCCTCTGGTCTTTTCTAAAACCAGGTATCTGAAGACCTGACTTTAGTATGTTCTGTGCCTGGCTTTTTGCGTCCATCCCGGATGTCTGGACCCAGAAATACGCAAATATCACACAGCCTATCATGAAGATAATGGTATATACCAACGCCTGAAGATAAGGTTGCCAGCCTATGTCAAATCCTCCCCGGGAGATTATAGAACCCACTAAGTCTGTTGGCGAAAGATAACTTATGAAGCCAGAGCGTCCGGCATCACTCACTGTACCTAAAAAAGTAATGTTCGCGTTGTTGAGTAACCTTACCAAAACCTGAAGGTTGGCGAACAATGCAGCTACCAATATGACAGGGATGTTGCTTGTGTATATGAAACTCAAAGGCCATCTTATACCATGACCCCTTACCCTTCCAAACGACAATGGAATCTCTATCTTCATGGCCTGACCGTATACTGCGAGCACAAAGACTATGACTGTCGCCATTATCGGAGCAAAGGATTTGAGCATCTGAGTGAGATCACTTCGTAATATAGCCTGGATAAGAGCTATGACCGCTCCTGTCGCATAATCAATATTAGGATCCTTGAACCAGTTGAAAGCTCGTATGAATATCTGCTCTGATACCCCTGCTGCGATGAAGAGGCTTATACCTGAACCAAAACCCCATTTGCTTATTACCTCGTCCATAAAGAGTATCAGCAAGCCACCTATGAACAACTGGAATATGAGGAGCAGCTGGATTATGAAATATGCAGACGTGCCTGCTAGCTCTGCCGGTGGGGGAAGACCGCCCATAAATACGTAGATACCAGCCTCAAAGATTATGAACAAAATCGCCATCAGTTTCTGGGTGCCCTGGAAAGTCTTCTTTCCTTCAGGATTGTTCAGATCGAATTTCAATAAGCCTGAACCATTCAGCAACTGAAGAACAATAGAAGCAGTCACTATCGGCCCGATACCAAGAGATATCACAGTTCCGAACTTCGCACCGAGTATGAGCTGCAATGACTCAAAATATTTCCTCTGAGCCTCACCTAAGCCAGCAAGGCTTATCAGGCCAAGTATATAGAAAAGAAAAAGGATGATACCGGTCCACTTTAGCTTCTCCTTGAATGAAAGCCTCTTCTGAGTAGGCGGGGATACTTCCGGCAAATTGAATATTATCTGTTTATAAAGAGACATTTTCCATTCCCAAAAAAATATGCAAAGCAATCCAGCCTTATTATTCAGAATCAGGAAGGATGACCTCACCGCCTGCTTCCTGAATCTTGGCTACTGCTTTTTGTGACGCTGAAAGTGCTGTAATCTTGAATTTGTTGGCAGGCTTTCCTGTCCCTAAAAGCTTGTCGTATCCAATTGCTTTTAGATCGACTGGATATGTGTCCTTGTCTTTTTTTATTCTGCCTGCTTTGGCCATCCTCTCAAGATCAGAGATGTTAATGGCCTTGATTTTTCTTGAAAGCGGATTATGGAAGCCGTATTTTCCTGATCTTACCTTCCTTACCTGAAAGAGTGTCTTTTTTGCATCACCGCGTTTTCCACTGCCTGCATTTCCACGACCGCCGCGGTTTCCCGCTCCCCTATGCTTCTTCATAGATCCCCAACCGTGGGTCTTGGAGCCTCTCTGCTTCTTGTTCTTTCTATCCTTAAATCTCATCTTAGATCATCCGCGATATCAAATCATTTATCTTTTCCTTGCGATCGCCTAATGCACCGCCTACTGAAAATGATTTTTTTATGCCCTTTCTGCCGTATCCTTTCTTTGGCGGATTGAGCCTGAAATATTTTTTGTGTTTTTTCGGATCCTTTGGATCCTTCTCTGCGTGCTTCTTCTTTACGTCTTCTAAGACTGCCGGATCGATTTTTCCGAAAGTTACAAAATCCTTAACCTTATTAATCATACCCATTGTCTTTGGATTCATAGGATAAACAGACATATAGTTTTTCCTGTGAAGATTGAGCATCTTTAGAGTGTCTTCTATCTTATAGTTCAGGCCAATCTTTCCCCTGACACGAATTACAGCGATCATCTGCTTGCCTGATTCTTCACTCATCAGCTACACCCTTTTCTGAACTACCTTCAACAATCTTTAGTTCTTCTGCCAGCCTTTTTTGGACCCTTACCTTAGATAATTGCGAGAGAGCATCTATGCACGCAATCAACAGGTTCTTCTTTGATGCAGTATGGCCCTTTGTCTTGACCCAGATGTCTTTTATACCTGAAAGACCTATAATCTTTGCGCATTCATTCTCTGCCACAAGACCAGTACCCTTTGGAGCTGGTATGAACTTTATCCTGATCGACCCGCATTTACCCTCTACCTGATAAGGTATTGAATGGGGTGTCTTGCAACCGCATTCCCATGAACCGCAGCCTCTTCTTATCTTCTTTATGTTCAACTTGGATTTCCTTATAGCCTTTTCCCTTGCCGGAACAGTCTCCTTTGCTTTTCCATATCCAAAGCCAAAATAACCATCATGGTTTCCACAGACAGCAAAGGTTGAGAAATTCGGCTTGTTGCCTTCCCTGGTCTTCTTCTGGGTCTGCTTGAAAACCCTTCTTTGACCCCCTCCAAACTTACCCTTGGACTGACCAATCATGAGAAGGTCGGTCTCTATATTGGGCAGCAGAACCTCAACTATCTCCTCTTCCAGGATCGCTCCGCCTATGTCCAGTATCTCATCAATATCCTTTATCTCGCCTGATTTGACCTTCTTTCCGAAACCAGTCTTGGGCTGCCAGCTGTCCCTGTCAACCACATCCTCTTCCTTCTCCCTGAGAATCTCATCCTCTTCCTTTATGTCTTCCTTTTCTAAGGATTCTGTCTCGTCCTTGTCGACCTCAAGCTTTGTATCATCATCTATCATGATGACATTTTCCTCAGGATTCTGATCTTCCGACTCTTCATCCTGTGCTTTTTCCTGGTCGACTTTCTCTTTGGTCTTATCATCAGCCATTTTCATTTACCTTTGCTTATCTTATCCTTTATCATATTGAACTGCTCAGGAAGCTTTGCGTAATCAAGGCCCTTACTAAACTGCCTTGAATATCCGTCTGCATCCTCTTTCTTTTTCTTTGCATAATCTGCTATATGAATCCCTGAAAGCCTGGATTCATCAGGCATGTTATTCTCACTGTATGCTAGATCCATACCAGAATCCACTGCACCCTTGAGTGCTGCATAGAGCCTGTTTCCTTTTGTCGAAGCCTGCATGCCGAAATCAACAACAACCTTTCCGATCTTCAAACCTGCAGCTTTCTTTCCAATAAGAAGGCCTGTCAGATAAGCAGAAGGTATGTTCTTGCATGAATATTTCCATCCCAGCTTCTGCAATTCCTTGGAATTTGCTGATACCAACACCTTGTCACCTTCGTTGGAGAAATCAATTACCTGCATCGTAATGCTCGATAATGATCTTCTTATCACCAGCCTGGGTATCCTGGATTTCAAAAGCTCTATTCGCTTGTGATAGTTGGTCTTTCCAAGCCTTTTCCTCTTGTATGGTATGTTTTTTGTGATTTTCTTACTCATTGTCCTTTACCTTTGCCAAATCATGCTCATTCATGTAAATCTTGATATGCCTAACATTCCTGAAAAATCCACCCTTAGCCTTGGCGAAAAGCTGCCTGTAGCCTTCCTTTGTTATTATCTCCTTTTCTCGGAGCAACTTTAAAAATTGCCTCTGAGTCTTTATCTTTCTTATCCATCTGTCCTTCCGGGATTTTCTAGATGTGGGTGAACCCTTTCTCTTGCCTTGACCTTTCTGAAGACCCTTTGCCCTCTGCGTGTGCTTCTTCTTGGCACGTACACGGGAAACTCCGTTCTTCTGCTTGATTATTATGGCACCATCACGTATCAGATCCTTTATATCCTGCTTTGTTATGGCTTCCTTTAGGTCCTCGTGCCTAGAAGGATCAAGATAGACCCTTTTCTTCGAGCACTTGGCTACACTTCCTGCAAGCTTCTTTTGGGTTTTGAGTTTCATTTTCAATAGTTAGTCCCTTTCTTTGTCAAGACCTTATCCTTATCCTGCTTCTCCTTCTTTTTCTTCTCATCTTCTGAAGCAAGATCCTCCAATGTTTCTGGCTGCTTTTCCGGCTTTTTCTCCTGTTCCTTGGACTCTTCCTTTTTCTTCTTTTCTTCCTCTTCTTTCTTTTTCTTCTCAAGCTCAGCAGCTTTCTTCTCTTTTTCTTTTGCCTTTTGTTTCTTTTCAGATTCTTTCTTCTCCTTCTGCTGCTTCTTCTTATCCATCTGCTGCCTGACCTGCTCTAAAAAAGCGGCCGGGTCCTTAATATTTGATACGGTTATGCTTTTATCCATACATTCCTTGACTATAGCAACCTTCTTTCTTAGACTGACTGTTCCTGCGATAGTGACTGCCTTGTGACCTTGAAGCTCAGCAACATTATGAACCAGTATCAGCTCATTGCCTTTCCTGTCCTGGCCTCTCACTCTTCTTGGTGACCTGAAACCCTTCGATGGACTTCTCTTGTAACCTGAAAGTGAAAGCCTCATCTTGCTGTCTATTCCTTTCGGCCTCCTCCACCTGTTTCCCAGCCTTTTCTTCTTGTGAGAGTCCTGCCTGGAAAAATTCGGTTTCTTTGCCTTAATCTTCTGTCTCAAGCCTAACAATGATTTCTTATCCATTTTTACCAACTGATGGCTTTTCCATCTTTCTCAATAATATATATACCGTCCTGGAATATCCTTTTGTCGAACCGCGTCCGTTTTGTGAGCAGTTCTATGTCGCTTGCTGTTGTTCCTGCCAACTCCTTACTCGTGCTTGTGAGGACAATCGTCGTTCCGTCTATCTTTAGGTCGACATCCTTTGAAACCGAGAGTGTCCTTGGAACCTTCTCTCCGATGAAGTTCTTTACTATCAACTGATTATCCTGGAAGCTCACGTTCATCGGGAAATGGCTTGAACAAATCTTAAGCTTATATACATGAGCCTCAGTCACGCCCCTGAATATGTTCTTCAGATGTGCCTTAAAAGTGCCAATCATCCTCTTCTCTCTCTGGGTGAACCTTTTGAACCTAATGGTCACTGCACCATCTTCAACCGAATATGTGACTCCCTTGTAAGGAAGTCTCCTCTTAAGCTCGCCCTTGGGACCCTTTATAGCAAAATCATAGCCATCTACTGATACTTCCACCCCATCCGGGATATCAAGCTTCTCCTCATAATCATTTACTTTCATTTTAATCATCTAATAACAGTACGCTACCAGCCTTCCTCCAAGATTCTGCTTCTTTGCTTCCTTATGGCTTATCAGGCCTTTTGTAGTGGATACTATCAGCATTCCAAAATCGACAGCCGGAAGATACCTCTTCTCAAATTTCGCAAACTCATCTGACTTTACTGAATATCTTGGCTTTATCACACTGCACCTGTTGATCATGCCCAGAAGATTTATCTTAAGGACTTTTCCCTTGCCGTCATCGATCTCTTCATAGCTTCCAACATATCCATTTTCCTTCATAATCTCCAGGATTTTCTTGATTGTCTTTGAACTGGGCTTAATCACTGCTGTGTTCTTTCCCAGCCTCTCACAGTTCATCATGTGTGAAAGCACATTTGCTAATGGATCATTAAGACTCATCTTATCATTACCTCATCAGTTGTATTGCTTGAAACCCAATTCTGTTGCAACCTCGCGGAAACATTGCCTGCAGAGATGCAGACCATACTTGTTTATGTGACCTCTGAGCCTTCCGCATCGCCTACACTTACGAAGGGATAATCCACAGCTCCTCTTTCTCGGAGAGTTGTGCTTCTTGTACTTCGCAAGCTTCTTGGGCCTTGCTTTCAGTTGCTTGAACGGCTTTTTATAATCGCTTGACGTCATATTCATTCACCAACGCTCAGATTGAATTCCTCTCTGAAGAACTCAATCGCTTCATCTTTTGTGATCTTCACTCTTCCTGGAAGGCCTTTTCTCTTTAGCCTTCTCTTCTTTATCCTAAATCCTGGCCTGCTCAGAGTGATACATACCTGGAAACCCATGATGCCTATATCTGGATTGTACTGAATATTCGGTATATCAATGTATTCGTGTATCCCGAATGACAGATTCCCACAGTCATCAAAACAGCTCTTTTTTAGCTTATTATCCTTTGCTGCCAGGAACTTCTTTATAAGTTCATGCTTTTGGCTGTTCCTGATCGTGAGCCTGCACCCTATAGGAAGCCCAGGCCTCAGACCCCAGGCAGGAAGCCTCTTCTTTGCATGAGTCTTCACAGGCGATATGCCAGTCAAGTGCTTCAAGAGCTTGATGCCCTTATCCAACTTACCCTGGTCCTTTCCTGCACCGACATTCAGCGTCAGTTTCTCTATCCTTATCTTATGCATCTGGTTCATTCTCATTCACTTACAGACTTCAAAAGCTTCAAAACATCATCTGAGACTATTATGGCATACTCCCTGAGAGTCTCAAAAACCTGGTTCTTACTGTCCTTGAAAACAAGCTTCCTTCCATCAAAATCCTCTACCTTTCCGTATTTTCCTATATGCTTTCCGTCAATCAGGAATATATCGCTGCCCTTCTCGAATTTCAGGACCTTTGATATCTTTTTCTTCTTCAGATCAATCAGGACAGTGTCTCCTGTTGAATAATCATCCTTTTCGACCTGCATTGTCCTTCCGCCGAAAAAACCAATCTGAAGCTTACCCTTACTGTTTATAGTCTTGCTTGTCACCTTCTGCATCAGATTCGATGCTGCTGACTCACTCATCTCAAGAGGAAGTATGTTGCCTTTCTTGTCCAAAATAATCGTGAAATGCCTTTTTATATCCGGGAATGAGATTATATCAAATAGACCAATCCCTTTCTTTATGTCCTTTATTCTTTTGCTGTTTATCTGAACTGTCTTTGTGTTGAGTATTGTCTTGACCTCCTTGGCGGTCTTGGCAAATCCCAGGGAATCCCTGATCAAAACACTTAAGGGTAAAGAAAACTTCTTCAGATGACCACATGGATAATGCTTTGTTATGTACTTATTCTTCTTCTTTCCTATCTTCCAGCTGTTTGGGCATGGAATCCGCTTCTGGTGATTCTTTACCATCTATTTTTCACCTTCTGTCTTGAATTTCTTCATCCTTTTTTTGTCTTCAGTGTTGAGATCTATTATGATTATGTTTGAGGGATCAACAGGACGCATCCTCTTTGTTCCGTCCTTCTTTGTTATCTCAACCTTTTCTATATATACCCTGGACTTCTTGAGGTCAACGTCATTGACCTTGCCGGTCTTCTTCCTGAACTCCCCTCTTGTAATCTTGACTGTATCTCCTTTCCTTACCCTGATCGATCTTTTCTTGTATTTCTTTGTCAACTCCTTTGAGAGCCTTGAGTGAAGGAAGTTCCCTTTGATGTGCAGAGGGGCTTTTGACCTGTATTTCCTCTGCTTTCCTGGATTCCTACTTGAGTTCCATTTCCTTGAAATTTTGAGCTTTATCATCTTAAACAATCACATTCGAAATTTTTGCAATACCTGGATATCTGTCACAAGCCTCTTTTGCTATAGGCCCCTTGAATATAGTTCCTTGCGGATTACCCTTGTCGTCCTTTAGTATGACACATGAGTTGTCCTCGAACTTTATGCGAGTCCCGTCAGAGCGCCTGTATTCCTTTTTCTGACGTACAACCACAGCAAATACGACCTTCTTTCTGATGTCCGGCTTTCCTTTCAGGACACTGACCTGTATGAGATCCCCTACTCCTGCAGCAGCAAGCCTTCCCTTGACAGACTTATACTTGTATACTGAGACAAGTTTCACTAGCTTTGCGCCTGAATTATCACAGGTATTCATTATTGCCCCTACCGGGAGCGATCTAGTTGTCCTTGCTCTTACTGCCTGCACTCTTCTTCACCTTTGATTTTGAGGTTTTCTTCTTTGCGGTCTTCTTTTTTTCCGCAGTTGACTTTTTTTTCGGAGATTCCTGCGAATGCTTCTTCTCCTTTGGCCTGGACTTCTCTTCCTCGCCGTTCATAATCTGGATTATGACAAAATTCTTTGTCTTTGATAGCTTGCGTGATTCCATTATCTTTACAGTGTCGCCCTCAGATGCGTCTATGCATTCTGGATTATGGGCCATCACCCTGCTGTGTCTCTTCTCATATCTCTCATATTTAGGATAGTACCTGAACCTCTGCCATTCGACTATAGCATTCTTTCCAAGCCGGACCCTCTTGACAGTACCTATGAATGTCCTGCCGTGCAATTTCAGACCACCGTGAAACGGACATTTCATGTCGTTTTCACAATCGTCTTTTGGCTCCGGCACATCAACTCCGATGTTCCTGCTCTTAATCATTATTTTCACCTTTGTTTATTCCAAAATCCTTGATTGTCATCGGACCTTGGCTATCCTATCCTCAGGCCGTTTGGCAATCCTTGAGCCTTCGACCTCAATACTTTCTTTTCCAATATGAAACCTGAATCTTGAAGCGTTCTTCAAAACCCTTTTTTTTACTGAACCTGTATCCAAGACAAAACTGTTCTTTGTCTCGTCCCGGACTTTTCCGGAAATTCCGACAAGGCTTGTGTTAGCAGAAGATACTACCTCTACTCTGAGCCCTATCAGCTCTCTTTTCAAAGCCGGATGAAGCCGGCCTCTTTTTTCAACCATCGTCCTATTTCATCTCGATGGCTTCCGGAGCAAATCCCATGTCCTTTAGTGCCTGCCGCATCTGAACCTTGTGATTGCCCTGCAGTTCGATGGTGTCGTCCTTGAAAGTTCCACCGCATGCGAACTTGTTCTTCAATTTCTTTGTCAAGTCCTTTATGTCGATGTCCCTTTGGTTGAAGCCGGAAATTATAGTATATATCTTTCCGAACTTCCTCTTGTCGGTCGTCACCTGTATCTTCTGCTGTTCCTTGGCTATGGTCTCACAGACACATAATTCCTTAGGAAGCCCACAAGTTGAGCATATTTCACTCATCCTTGTTTTAATTCCTCCTTATTCTTTTGTGCGGTCATGACACGAGCAATGTTCTTCTTGATCTGCCTGACCTGACCTGGACTTTTCAGCTGGGTCCCGGTCGCAACCTGAGCATTAAGCTTAATCAAATCTTTCTGGAGTTCTGAAAGCATATTCTTCAGTTCCTTATCATTCATAGACCTGATTTCTTTTTTTTTCATTTTTTATCTGTCTTTTTAAGCTGATTTCTTAGATGGAGCTTTCTTCTTTTTCTTGTCTTCTGTCTCTTCCTTGGAGCTTTCTTTCTGCTGCTCTTCAGCTTTTCTTATCTTCTCAAGCTCCTCTTTTTCAGTCTTCTCGTCGATATCTGTCTCTTCAACTTCGACCACCGGCCCGGAGCCTTCTATGATCTTAACATCATCGCCGAGGGTTATGTCTGCCGGCATTATCCTTACCTGGATACCCACTGAACCAGATTTCAGGTTGGCTATCTTGTATGCTTTCTTGACGCCTGACTGGGCTGCCTCTCCGCTTTTCTTGAGATATCCTGTATAGAATCTCCATCTCTTGGATCTTGCGCTCGGAACTTTTCCTGATATCAGTATCTCTACTCCAAGAGCACCAGACCTCATAACACTGTCCATGCTCTTATGTCCGACTCCCTTGAATCTCTTTGTGCCGAACCGTTCAAGAGAGTTCGCTATCCTCTCTGCGACTATATTTGCGTCCTCATCCGGCTTTTCGACAACATTTATCTCAATCTGAGGATTGTCCAAAGAGAATCTCTCCTTTAAGTTCTCTGTAAGCTTTTTTATGAACTGGCCTTTTCTTCCGACAACCAGACCTGGACGAGAAGCATTGACCACAATCTTTTCGCCCAAAGGAGTCATTATCAGCTTGGTCTTTGAGAGACCCACACCGTTTAGGTTCTTCTCTACGAATTCCTTTATCTCGAACTCCTTTAGTTTCTCTGTGATTATCTTTTTATGTATCATTTTTTCTGGACCTTGTCTGATTCAGGCTTCTTCTCATCCTGCTTTTTATCTTCTTTTTTTGGCTTGGCAGTCTCCTTTTTCTTGTCCTCTGCCGGGCTTTTCTTCTTATCCTTTTCTTTGACTTTTTCTGGCACCTGCTTCGATCCTTTTTCTTGTGCTGGCTTCTTCTCAGGTTCCTTTTTTTCTTCCGGCTTCTGGGCTTTGGCTGGTTCTGCTGTTTTGTTGGGTTTTTGTTGCCTCTGTTGAACCTTCTGCCTCTGAGATATATCCTTTTCTTCGAGTACGACCTCAATGTTGGTTCTCTTGTTCCTTCTCCTTGTGTGCCTTCCGTATCTCCATGTCCTGGCTGCTGCCTGAGCAGAGATGTGTACCAAAAACAATGAATTGACATTGAGCCCCTTGTACAATGCGTTGGACTCTGCGGACTTAATCATATCCAGGATATGAGTGCATGCCTTTATCGGATACCTTCCTGGACCAACTTTAGGCTTGTGACCCACGTCCTTGTTGTACCTGCGGAACCTCACAGGGGTTTTCATGGCAATGACCGCTTCGAGAAAACTCTTGGCTTTCTCAAGCTTCTTTCCCCTGACCTCCTTGCATATCTCGACGGAATGTCTTGTCGATATAGGCAGGGCCAGACCGAGGCTCTTTGCCATGTGATCATCTTTTACATTGAATGAAAACCTGTATCCGCTCATTTTTATCTTACAGACTGGCTGGCACTTGACCTTGTTGCACCAACACCTGGCGCGTTATGAGTGACCCGCTTTCTTGTGAGCACGAACTCACCAAGATAATGGCCGAGCATCTCTTCGGTTATAGTCAACTGCTCGAATGCTTTCCCGCTATGAAGCCTGACTGTCTTTCCTACCATCTCTGGAATTATTATCATGTCCCTGCAATGTGTCTCGACATCATCCTTTTTCTTGAGATTCTTCAGGAATCTTTTCTGAAGATCTGTAAAACCATGCTTTATGGTCCTGCGCTGACGCGCCGGAAGGAGCATAGCAAACTCATTCAGACTCATCCCTTTGATCTCGTCAAACTTCTTTCCGTGGAATACAAATTCTTTCTTTGCCATTTTCTATCTTCTACTTTCTCTTTCCGGTCCTTCTTGCACCAATCTTACCTACCTTTGCTCCTGGCGGTGCGTGCCTTCTTGCAGTTGTCGGCCTTCCCTTCTTGCTTGACCTGCTGGTCCCGAAAGGATGGTCAACCGCATTCATAGACTGACCAGATGTAATTGGATATAGCTTGTTCCTTGCCTTTTTCTTGCGATAATTATTCCCTGCCTTTAGAAGCGGCTTTTCGGACCTTCCTCCTCCGGCTGCGATACCGATTATTGCCCTGCACTTGCCAGAAAGCTCCTTTCTCTTCTTTGAAGGGAACTCTATTACGACCTTGTCACGGACCTTTGAGAATATCCTTGCAAAGCCCCCGCAACTGCGGATGAATTTTCCGCCGTCACCTGGCTTGGATTCTATGCTGTATATCAGGGTTCCTTCGTGAAGGTCACCCAGTCTCATGATGTCACCAGCCGCAGGTTCATCTGAATTCATAGATATGTTCTGGTCGACATAGACGCCTTCCGGCGCAATCATCACTGCTGACTGACCATCCTCGTATTCGACAAGTATGAGAGGAACGTCATGACCAGGGCATTTTCTTATGTCCTTTATTGTCCCAAAGACCTTCTGATCGGTCATCCTCGGAAGCTGGACCCTGGACAGATACCTGTGGCTGGGTGCACGGTATGTCGGGGTTCCTTTTCCCCGTCTTTGTGATACGATTCGTTTTCCCATTTTTATTCTCTTCTATCACATCAGACCAAGCTTTGTCGCAAGGTCAATCGCAGGGCTGTCATCAGCAAACCTGATATATGCCCTTTTCTGTCCTTTCTTAGTTATATATGTCCTGATATCCTCAACCTTGACATCGTACAATTCCTCCAAGGTCTTTTTTATCTGCGGCTTGGTCGCCTTCTTGTCTACTACGAAAATCAGCTTGTTCTCTGATTCCATAAGCCGAATCGACTTCTCTGTTGAAAGCGGATGCTTGATTATGCCTGACATTTTCATTCCTTTGAATCTGATTTAATATCCTGAAGCTCCTTTTTTTGATTATTTTCTTTTTTTGGAGCCTTTTTCTTTTCCCTGGTCTCTTTGGGTTTTTCTTCTTTTTCCTCTGAAACCTTTTTCTTGGCGTTCTTCTGAGCCTTTTCTTTTGCTTTCTTTGACTTGAGCTTTCTTTGAGCCTTCTTGTCTGAGACTTTCCTTTCCTGCTTCTTGGTCTCGGGCTTCTTTGGAGCGTTCGCGAAAAGATCCTCTTCCCTTAATCTTTCAAGAGCAGAGGCAGTGAATATCGTAAGCCGGCCAATGTCTGTTCCTGGCGCCAGATGCTCTGCATTTAGCTTGTGTACAAGCACAACATCGACTCCAGGCAGACTCTTTGCTGCGGCCTGAAGCGAACATTTCTTGGATACCACAAGCAGAGGGCCTTTCCTTTTCTTGTATTTTCTGCCGCGAAGCTTTCCTTTACCTGCCCTGATCTTTGTTATTGAACACCTGCTGAGCTCGTCTTTTAGACCAATCTTCTCCAGGACCTGCTGAAGCTCCCTGGTCCTTGAGACATCCTGCAAATTGTCCTCGATTATGAACGGATATGATGGCGGAACCTTATGGCCTCTTTCCTGGACAATACCTTTTTGAACAGTAGCTGCCAGTGCTGAACGTATGGCCTTTCTTCTTTCCTTGATATTGATCTTCCTTGACCAGATCTTCTCAGCCTTAGGAGGATGCGCTCTTCTGCCTCCGACAGTTCCAGGAGCTTGTGCACCTACATAATTCAGCCTTGTGCCGCGCCTGCTCATGACCTTTCTTGGAACCCTTGAGATCCCTATTCCGTATGAGCCGCGATATTTTCTTCTTCTTCTTGAAAGATCTGCTGAGTGCTTCAGTCCTGCACGAGGATCTGCACCATATGGCTGCCTTGAGTTGGCACGAATTGTCAGGACCGCCCTTCTAATGAGATCCGGCCTGATCTCCTCTGAGAACTGGACAGGCAGTTTCTTCTTGCCCACTTCAGTCTTTGATTTGTTTATGACAACCATGTCCATCTTAATTACCCTGGTGTGATTCTGTGCTTATGTGAAGAATGTCCGGCACCTTGCCTGGAATCTTCTTGTTTGACCTTATGCTTGGGTACATCCGGATCAACCTTTTCTTCGGGCCCTGGATTGTTCCCTTGACCATTATATATGTATTCTTGACTTTTCCATAGCCAATGAAATCACCTTTCGGCATTATCTCTTTTGGGTCCTGCCCTATCTTGAGGAGCCACTTGTTGTATTCTATCCTGGGCTGCTGACCCATCTGGCCTGCATGAGCAATCCTGTACATGCTGTGGCCCTGAGCAATCCATCCGCCAAGGCTTCCCGGACCTCTCTTGGTCTTCTCTGATTTCTTTGCCCTGACATGAATCCCGAATCTCTTGACCGGGCCCTGATAACCTTTTCCCCTGGTCACTGCATGGACATCAATCTGCTGGCCTGGCTCAAAAACATCTGAGACTGCGATGTCCTTTCCGAGATGTTCAACAGCATATGCCAACTTCTGCTCCTTTGAGCCTGCAAGACCAAGCTCGAATAACTCCGGCTTCTTCTTTCCAAAGCCTGCAAACTTTGGCTGGGTATATACATTGATCCGAAGATCGTCGAAATCCTCCGGCTTTATGCTTTTTGCATCTTTATTATTCTTTGATATCTTGAGCTTACGCTTGAGCTCCTTATCTGCCGGACCCATTATCTCGTCTGCGAGTTTGAGGGCCTGGTCGACTTCTTTATACAATCTTATGGATGCTACCTTTAGTTGAGGGCATTCCAGTATGGTGACTGCGTGGAAAACATTTTCCATCTTCCTGCCGTGCTTCTCCCTGGTCATTATGTGAGTCATGCCAACCTTGTATGCTGCGAAGCCGAGCGGGCCTTCCTTTCCAGGAATGTTCCATGAACGCTTCTTAGGATACAACCTCTTGGCCTTCTTTCTAGGCCAAAACTGCATCGACCCTGACCTTGGAAATCTTTTGTTTGGCATTTTTCGTCCTTTCTAATAGTTGTTTATCAGCTTTTTTCCATAAAACACACTACCCATGTAATATACAAGTCAGAATAAGCCTATTCTGAACCTTGTACTGAAAAACGTGGTTTTTCAGGCGTTGTTCAGTGTTTCACGACTGTTTAAACATCATCTTATCGTTTAAACATAATTTTGCTGAATAAGCCTTGAATTTTGAGGGGATTTATAAAGGTTTTGGTTTGGGCAGTATCTCCGATTATATAAATGGATTCTCGCTGCATTTGGAATAATAACAACAA